>JAHJHM010000058.1 GCA_018823915.1 Candidatus Omnitrophota bacterium | reverse complement strand
TGCAAATTGCAAAGTGAAAAATGCAAAATAAACTTAAAAGAAATAGAAGAAATAATAGAGATTATTGCAAAATTAGTAATTACGGCAAAGAAAAATAAATAATTTTAACTTGCTTGTGCCCGTTAGGGTATGCAATTTTCAATTTGCATTTTGCACTGAATATTCAGAAAAAACAGACGTGGTTCACTGAATATTTACAGGAGGAGGGGGTATGATTTACACAAGCGAAGAAGAAATTTTTAATAGCGGGATTATCAGCCAGGAGGATGAAAAAATACTGATTAAAGATATTGGATTATTTAGAGAAAAGATGGTGAATGATTTTGTAGACACAATTATTTTAGGCAATTCCGTACATCTTAAGAAGTTTTGTTACTGGTTAATTTACCAGGCAGGATTAAATTGTGGAATAGCTCCTTCTTCAATTCAAGGATTGTACGAGGCAAGAGGAAAAAAGGAAATAGGAGAGTTTACTGTCCCGGCAATAAATTTAAGGGTACTCACTTTTGATTTAGCCAGGGCAGTATTCGCGGCAGCAAAAAAGATAAATGCCGGCGCGTTTATCTTCGAGATTGCCAAAAGCGAAATAGGTTATACGCAGCAGAGGCCGTTAGAGTATGTTTCTGTAATAACTTTAGCAGCAATAAAAGAAGGGTTTTGCGGCCCCATATTTATCCAAGGAGACCATTTCCAGGTAAAAGCAAAAAATTTCCTTACTGACAAAGATAAGGAAATATGTCAGTTAGAAGATTTAATAAAAGAAGCTGTTCGTTCCGGTTTTTACAATATCGACATTGACTCATCTACTCTAGTAGATTTATCAAAGGCAACTTTAGATGAACAGCAAAAGCTTAATTATGAGGTATGCGCAACTTTTACCAAATATATTAGAGGATTGCAACCGGAAGGCGTAGAGGTGTCAGTGGGAGGAGAGATTGGAGAAGTAGGAGGAAAAAACTCAACTCCCCAGGAGTTTTATGCTTTTATGGAAGGATATTTAAGAGTTACCCAAGGCATTAAAGGAATCTCTAAGATGAGTGTCCAAACAGGAACTTCTCATGGAGGAGTAGTCTTGCCAGATGGCTCTATTGCCAAGGTCAATATAGATTTCGATACCTTAAAGGCGCTCTCTGAAATTGCTCAAAAAGATTATTGTATGGCGGGAGCAGTTCAGCACGGCGCTTCTACTTTGCCTAATGAGGCATTTCATCATTTTTCTCAAATTGGATGCGCGGAAATTCATTTAGCCACGCAGTTTCAAAATATTGTTTATGATTACTTACCGCTGCCTTTAAAAGAAGAGATTTATGCCTGGCTGCAAGAAAACTGTATTGATGAAAGAAAATCTGACTGGACTGACGGCCAATTTATCTATAAGGTAAGAAAAAAAGCATTAGGGCCGTTTAAAAGGGAAATTCATTGTTTAAGCCACGATTTAAAAGATAAAATTTCCTCAGCTTTAGAGAAAGAATTTTCTTTCCTGTTCGATCAATTAAATATAAAAGATACTAAAGAATTGGTAGAAAAATACATTAAGCCTTCAGCTATAGAGAAAAAAAAGGAAGATTTTTTAAGAGAAGATAAGGAATTGGGAGAATTAGAAGGAGCGGATTAAATTAAGGATAAAGGTAGAAGGATAAAGGGTAAAGTGAAGAATATAAAAGAGAGAAGGCAAAAAAGAATAGAGGTAAAATAATGCGGTCGGATAAAATAAAGAAAGGGTTAGAGAGGATGCCCAATAGAGCTTTACTTTATGGAACAGGCTTGGGGCCTTCTCATATAAATAGGCCGTTTATCGGAATCGCCTCCAGCTTTACCGATCTTATTCCCGGACATATTAATATGCGCACTTTGGAAAGATACATTGAGAGAGGGGTAGAGAATGCCGGAGGTACCCCTTTTATTTTTGGCGTTCCCGGAATTTGTGATGGAATTGCTATGGGGCATTCAGGAATGAGATATTCTCTCCCCTCCAGAGAATTAATTGCTGATGTTATTGAAAGCGTAGCCGGCGCTCACGCTTTAGACGGTTTAGTTTTACTTACTAATTGCGATAAAATTACTCCCGGTATGATTATGGGCGCTTTAAGAATAAATATACCTACAATTGTAGTAACTGCCGGGCCTATGCTTTCCGGGCACTTTGGTAAAAAAAGGCTTTCCTTAGTGAGGGACACTTTTGAAGCGGTAGGTAGATTTAAGGCCGGCCGGATAATTGAGGAGGAAAGAGAGATTTTAGAGAAAGAAGCTTGTCCTTGCGCCGGTGCATGTCAAGGTTTATACACTGCCAATACGATGGCTTGCTTGACTGAAAGCTTAGGGTTATCTCTTCCTTTTTGTGCTACAGCTCCCGCGGTTCTGAATAAAAAAATAAGAATTGCTTATGATTCAGGCCAGCAAATAGTCGAATTAGTTAAAAAAGATGTAAGTCCGCGGGATATTGTGAATAAAAAATCATTAGAAAATGCTATTAGAGTTGATATGGCTTTAGGCGGTTCAACCAATACAGTCTTGCATCTTATGGCTATAGCCGATGAAGCAGCAGCGTGTTTGACTTTAAAAGATTTCGATCGAATTAGCAAGGATACCCCTCATATTACTAATTTAAGGCCTGGGGGAGAATCTTTTATGGAAGATTTGGATAATGCCGGAGGAATACCGGCAGTATTAAAGAGGTTATTTCCTAAATTGAACGATAATATTAGTGTCTCTGGTAAAAGAATAAGACAGATTGCTCAAAACGCGATTATCTATGATTATGAAGAGATAAGGGCTTTACATCGGCCTTATCATAAAAAAGGGGGAATTGCCATTCTTTATGGGAATCTATCAGAAGATGGCTGTGTGGTGAAGCAGTCAGCAGTAGATTCCGATATGTTAAGATTCCAGGGCAGAGCCTGTATATTTAATTCTGAAGAAGAGGTGATGAGGGCAATTTTGGGTGGAAAAGTTAAAAAAGGGATGGTGGTTGTAATTAGATATGAAGGCCCTTGTGGAGGACCGGGGATGAGAGAGATGCTTTCTCCCACGTCAGCAATTGTAGGTTTAGGCCTGCACAAACAGGTTGCTTTAATTACTGACGGCCGTTTTTCAGGAGGGACGCGTGGCCCTTGCGTTGGCCATATCTCTCCCGAAGCATCTAAGGGCGGATTAATCGCTTATTTAAAAGATGGGGATCAAATCTTGATTGACATACCAAAAAGAAGAATAACCGTTAAGTTGAGTAAGGAGGAAATAGAAAAGAGGAAAAGAAATATAAAAATCTTACCTCTTAAGATAAAATCCGGTTATTTATACCGATATTCAAAAATGGTAACCTCGGCATCTACCGGCGCAGTATTTAAAAACGCAGAATGAAATTTAGTTTATAGTTTATAGTTTATGGTTTATGGTTTATGGCTTATGGCTTATAGTTTAAAGAATAAAGAGTAGGGAAAAGTTATTGTTGACATTTTTCTAAGCCTTTGTTATTATTAAAATCGGATAAGCCAAACCGTAGAGTTTAAAATGAAAGTATTAAGCTTAATTTTAAAAAGGATAAGCAACGCTTTAGGCGCTTTTTCCAGCGATATTGGCATTGACTTGGGTACCGCCACAACCTTAGTTTATTTAAGAGGAGAAGGTATTGTTTTGTGTGAGCCGTCAGTAGTGGCAATTTACAAAAATACAAGGGAAGTGCTTGCTGTAGGAGAAGAAGCTAAGCGTATGCTTGGCAGGACTCCCGGAAGTATTATTGCTATAAGGCCGATGAAAGATGGAGTTATTGCCGATTTTGATGTAACCGAAGCGATGTTAAGATATTTTATTAAGAAGGTTCATCCTCGCAGAGTTCTTATAAGGCCAAGGGTGGTGGTGGCTGTTCCTTCAGGGATTACTGAAGTAGAGAAAAGAGCAGTTAAAGAATCCGCCTTAAGGGCAGGAGCAAGAGAGGTAATCCCCGTAGAAGAGCCCATTGTCGCGGCAATTGGGGTAGGGCTTCCTATTGCTGAGCCTCAAGGCAGTATGGTTATTGATGTGGGAGGAGGAACTACCGAAATAGCGGTTATCTCTTTAGGAGGAATAGTTTATGTTCGCTGTATCAGGGTTGGGGGTGACGAAATGGATGAGGCAGTTATTGAGCACATGAAGAAAAATTATAATTTGATGATTGGAGAAAGAACTGCTGAGGAAATAAAGATTAAGATAGGTTCTGCCTGGCCTCTGGAAGAAGAGTTAACCTTAGAAGTACGGGGTAGAGATTTAATCACCGGCCTTCCTAAATTTATGAGGATAAGCTCTGAAGAGATAAGGGAAGCCTTGCAGGTTCCTTTAAGAAAGATTGTCGAGGCAACAAAGATTACCTTAGAGAAGACACCTCCCGAATTAGCCGCGGATTTAATTGAAAGAGGAATCGTTCTTTGCGGAGGAGGTTCACTTTTGCGGGGTTTGGATAAGTTGATTTCCGAAGAGACAGGTCTGGCCTCTTTCGTTGCCGATGACCCATTGACCGCAGTAGCATTAGGGACAGGAAAAATTTTGGAAGACCCGAAATTTTTAAAGAAGATTTCTCTTGTATCTACCTTCTAAAATAAAGCCTAAATATCTAGTAGTTTCTTTCCTTTCCATCTTCCTTCTTATTTTACCATTTAAAAAAGCTGCCCAAAATTTATTTGTTTTTTTCACTCGCCAGCTTGTCACCAACTCTCGAAAGTATTTATCCAGACTTGAGGAATTAGAAAAAAAAGGACTTATTCTTAGTCTTCAAATTAAAGAGCTGCAGTATTTGAAAGATGAAAATGAAAGGTTAAAAAAAGCCCTTGGGTTTAAGAAAGAAAAAAAAGTAAATCTTGAGGCAGTAAAAATTGTTTCTTTTGACCCCTCGAGTTGGCGAAGGTTGGTTACGATAAATGCGGGTAAGACAAGAGGGATAAAAGAAGGTTCATCCGCCATAAATGAAGAAGGCTACTTACTGGGAAGGATTGTAAGGATAGAGAACAGTTATTCTCGCCTGATTCTTATTGACGATCCCAATTTTAGTTTACCGGTATTTGTAGGGAAATCTTCTTCTGGTTTGCTTTGCGGGAGCTTAGGTGGGGTGAAGATTCGCTATATAGAAGATGGAGACCAGGTGCAAGTCAAAGATAAAGTTTGGTGTAGAATAGCGGCTTACGCGTTTCCTATATATATTGGAGAAGTTAAAGGAATTAGAAAGAATAAAGATGATTTATTTTGGGATGTAGATGTAAGGTTATTTTCGCAGAATCCCCTTCTGCATAAAATATTTATCGTTAAGTGAGAGAAAAAGATTGTAAAATAATTTCTGTCCTTTTTGTTCTTTTTATTTTAGATTTGATTAAACCCTTTAATTATTCCTTGCGCGCGGAGTTTCTTTTCCTGGGAATTATTTTCCTTTCCTTAAATTATCGTTTTTGGTTTTCTTTTGTTTTAAGTATTATTTTTGGCTATTTAAAAGACAGTTTTGGGCTTGAGGCTATTCCTTTAAATCTAATAGAGTTTTCATTGTTTTCCGCGCTTATACATTATTTTCTGCTTCACTTTCATAAAATCCCGGTAAGGATTTTCATAGTCTTCGCCGCAATTATTATTCACATTGTTTTGCAAGCTGCCCACATCAGAAGAATTTTTCCTCTATTTTCTTTACTTTTTTTTATCCACTCCTCATTAATTTTTTTTCTTATAAATTATTTGCTAAAGAAATGGATAAGAATATCGTCAGCAGAGTATATTTAGGAGGGCTTCTTATACTTGCCCTCTCTCTTTTTTATTATCAAGCCTTAAAGGGTGAGCATTATCTACGGCGGGCAAAGAACAACTATGTAAGAGTAGTCCCTCTGCGTTCAATAAGAGGCTCTATTTTTGACAGAAATTCGCGCGTCTTAGCTTATGACAAGGCAGTGTTTAATATCGCCGTTATCCCTCATCAAATAGAAAAGAAAAAAAATTCTCTCTTAAAAGAGTTGGCAAAATTTTCGGATTATGATGTGAATTTAATTCATAGAAATTACAATAAAGGATTAAATAATATTTTTAGCCCGGTAGATGTAATTTTAGATATCAATAAAAGTATGGTTTTGAAATTAAAGGAGAGATTCAAAGACGACATTTTAATAAATCCTCAAGCCCAAAGGCATTATTCTTATCCCTACGAATTTGCTCATCTTCTAGGCTATGTCAAAGAAGCAGCCCCTTTTTATGAAAGCTTGAAAAAATATGGCTACAGGCCGTTAGAACGTGTCGGCTTTCTGGGAATAGAGCAGTATCACGATGCTTATCTAAAAGGAGAAGACGGGGGTGATCTTATAGAAGTAAATGCTGCCGGCAGGACAGTTGGTTTTTTAGGAGTTAGAAAACCAAAAAGAGGAAAGGATGTCTATCTTACCATAGATTGCCGTATTCAGAAAATAGCCCATCAGATTTTAGGAGAAAAAAAAGGCGTAATTATTCTGATGGATTCTAAAAGCGGAGAAATTTTTTCATTAGTTTCTTCCCCTTCTTTCGACCCTAATTTTTTTATTAAAGGAAGAAATGTTCAAAGGTTTCTGGATAATAAGAATTACCCTTTATTTAACCGGGCAATCCAGGCAACTTATCCTTTGGGTTCTACTTTTAAACCTATAATAGGGGTTGCTGCCCTGGAAGAAGGAAAAATAACCCCTTCTACAAAATTCAATTGTATTGGTGGGATAAACATAGCTGATACGGAGTTTAGCTGTTGGAGTGTTCATGGAGAGGAGAATTTACATCAAGGATTAGCTCATTCCTGCAATGTTTATTTTTATAATTTAGGAATAATTTTAGGGGCAGAGACTATGGCAAAATGGGCAAAAAAATTTGGTTTAGATTCACTTAGGGGGATAGATTTACCCTATGAGAAAAAAGGGTTTGTTCCTACACCACAATGGAAGACAGATGCGTTAGGAAAGCATTGGTTTCTTGGCGATACTCTTAATTTATCCATCGGCCAGGGGTTTATAGAGGCAAGCCCCCTGGAAGTTCTTTTGGGAATTAATGTTTTTGCTAATGGGGGGTATTTAGTAAGGCCATATCTTCTTTGGAAAGTAGATAATGCGGATTCAAGATTGCGAGCAAAGACTTATTTGGGAATTTCTCAGGGTAACTTAAATATCATAAAGCAAGGATTAATCGGAGCAATAGAGGCAGATGGCGGCACGGCGCAGCTGCTTAAAAAATTAAATTTAAATATAGCAGGCAAAACCGGAACAGCGCAAACCAAGGGTGAATCCCACGGTTGGTTTGTCGGTTTCTTCCCTCACCAAGAGCCAAAGTACGCGATTTGCGTATTCCTCGAGCACGGCGGCTCTAGCTATGAGGCCTTAGGAGTTACATATCTATTTTTAAAAAGATTAAAGGAAGAAAATCTATTATGAAGCTTAAATTAACTCCTGTAAAAACAATTATTATTTGCGTAATATTTTTAAATATTTTGAGTTTAATGTCTCTTTACAGCAGTCTCCATCAGGCAGGCGAATTCAAAGAGCAGGCTATCTTCCACAAACAGATTATTTGGATAGTAATTTCCTGGGCATGCTTGATAATTTTTTCTTTTATCAGCTATCGTTTTTATTTTGACTTAAGTTTTATTCTCTATGGGCTAAATTTAGTTTTGCTTATTTTCGTTATAGTTTTTGGCAAAAGAATAATGGGGGCCCAGCGTTGGCTTGATATCGGTTTTTTTAGCTTTCAGCCTTCAGAGCTGTCAAAGATAGCTGTAATTTTTATCCTGGCAAGATTTTTTTCTCATCCGGAGAAAAGTTTCTTAAGAGTAGTTTTATTTCCGTTTGCGCTGGTTATGATTAACGTATTTCTTATTTTTAAACAACCCGATTTGGGCACGGCTTCTATTTTGCTTTTTCTTTTTTTTATGCTTGGCTTCTTTAGCAAGGTGAGAAAAAGATATTTTATTTTCCTTCTTATAGGAGGATTTTTGTTTTCTCCTCTTGCTGGTAAGTTTCTCAAAAGTTACCAGAGGAAAAGGCTAACCGTTTTTCTTAATCCCAATGTCGACCCCTTAGGTGCGGGATATACAATTATCCAGTCAAAAATTGCTATCGGTTCAGGAAAAATTTTTGGCAAAGGGTTTCTTTCCGGAACACAAAATCAATTCAACTTTCTTCCTGAAAGGCATACTGATTTTATATTTACCGTAATTGCTGAGGAGTGGGGGCTCGCCGGATGCCTATTTCTTCTTTCAATTTACTACTTACTTTTGCGAAAGATTTCCCAAGGCTTAAGCAAGATAAGGGATCCTTTTGCTCAAATTTTATCTTTAGGGATAAGTTCCTTTTTTTTCCTTCATATTTTTATAAATATTGGAATGACTTTAGGAATTTTGCCCATAGTGGGCCTGCCGCTAATTTTTTTAAGTTACGGCGGAAGCCATCTTTTAATTAGCTTTATTCTTTTAGGGATTTTTTTCAATATTTGCCGCAGCCACAAATGACTGATTTTAAACTTTTCCAAAAACCTCAAAGATATATAGGAAACGAGTGGAATGTTATAAAAAAACACCACTCGGGAAAGATAAAAATTTGTATCTGTTATCCTAGTTCTTATGAGGTAGGGATGAGTAATCTGGGTTTGCGAATAATTTATGGTTTACTTAATGATTATGGCGATGTAGTCTGTGAAAGAGCTTTTTTTCCCGGGGTTGATTACGCGAGATTCCTAAAACAGAAGCGGAAAAAACTTACTTCCTTAGAGACAAAAACCGCTTTAGATGAATTTGAAATTCTGGGTTTTAACTTTAATTATGAGTTAAATTTTCCTAATTTTTTACATATTCTTCATTTGGGAGGAGTTCCTCTGAGGGCAGAGGCAAGAAAAAATTTAATTGTTATGGGAGGAGGTATTGTTAATCCCGAACCTCTGGCAAATTTTGTAGATTTATTTTGCTTAGGAGAATTTGAAGAAGTTGCTGATAAATTTATTGATATTTTGCGCAGATTTAAGATTAAAGAAGACCGCCTTAGGGCGCTATCAGAAATTGATGGTTTTTATGTCCCTAAATTTTATTCCTCCTCGCTCATCAATAATAAGTATATTTTTGACAAGATTTACCCTTACGCGAAGCTTCCTTTAAAAAAAGTTTACGTAAGGAACCTTGATGAAAGTTTTTATCCCCTAAAGTGGCTGGTGCCGCATACTTCCATAGTTCATGACCGTGTTCAGGTAGAAATTGCCAGAGGCTGCCCTAACAAGTGTACATTTTGTCAGGCTCAAGCTCAATATTCTCCTTATCGGGAGAGAAAAGTTTCTACTCTAACGGATATGGTAAGAAAAATTTTCGAATTTAGCGGATATGAAAATTTTTCCTTCCTTTCCCTTTCTGCCTCGGATTATTCTCACATAGAGAGTTTAGTCGATGAAGTTATTGATTATTCAAGAGTCAGAAAAATAGGGCTATCTCTGCCATCTTTGAGAGTAGATGATATCGTGGGCAGATTATATAAAAAGTTAATCCCCCTTAAAAAAACATCTTTGACTTTAGCGGTAGAGGCAGCGCTTCCGGCGTTGCGTAATGAATTAAATAAACGTTTAGATATAGGCAAGTTTTTTGAGGCAGCAAAAATAATACATTCTTTAGGAATAAAACATATAAAAATTTATTTCATGTTTGGATTTCCCCAAGAAGATGATGAGGACTTAATTGGTATAGGACAGTTTTTGAGAAGATTAAGGCAGGAAGCCAAGCTAATTCTTAATGTAAGTATAAATATTTTTGTACCAAAACCATTTTCTTCCTGGGAAGCTGTTCCTATGCAGGAAGAGTCTATTTTGAACGCAAAAAGAAAAATTATCCTTGAAAGTATTCCCCGCAATGAGCCGATCAAGCCATCATTTTCATATCCGCAAAAGAGTATTTTAGAGGCAGTTATTTCCCGGGGAGATAGAAGATTATCTTCAGTGATTTATCGCGTATACTCTAAGGAAGCAGAGCTTGGTGAATATGGAGAAAATTTCTCTTGGGATATTTGGGATGAGGCTTTCAAGGAGGAAGGGATAGACTACAGGTTCTATTTAGAGGCAAAGACGGAAAATTTTCCTTGGTCGTTCATTGCAAGTCAACCCCGAGCTGAAGCTTGTGAGTCGGTTAATTAAATTATGGAAATTAATAAGTTTCCGTTAAAAATAATTCTCTACAAAAAAGATGAGATGATTTATTTTTCTCAGCTGGATTTGGTGCGTATTTTGGAAAGGGCTTTAAGGAGAAGCAATTTGCCGCTTGTTTTTACGCAAGGTTTTAATCCCCGCGTTAAGATGAGCTTTTCTAGTGCCTTAAAGTTAGGAGTAGAAGGAAGAGTAGAGGTTATTTTTTATTTTTCTCAAAAAATCTCCCCTTATAAATTAAAAGAACAGCTTTTGAGTCAACTTCCTGCCGGTTTAGAAATCATTGAGTGTGTGGAATAACTATCTGTAAAAATTCGCGTTTCAGAGTTCCTGCTCTAATTGTTTCTTCGCGTCTACCACATCGCGGTTAACTTTTTTTAGGCAATTTAGGATTTTTATTTTTAAAGAGTCACTTATTACTTTAGAGGTACACATTTCTCTTAATACCTGAATACTCATTCTAAAATACCTTACAATTTCCCCCTCATCTACACCGCAGAGTTTAGTTAAATTGTAAAAGTTACTGCCTCCAAGCCAAGCATGGGAAATCTCGCTTAAGGAGAAGTAAAATCTTTTGCTTAAAGGATAGATACGGAATTTTCTTTCTTCGGCGTGGATGCTTCTTGTGAATTGATCCAGCTCTCTTTTTAATTTCTTAATTTTTTTATTTAATTTAGGTTTTCTTTCTCCTTTTCTTGGCTCATAGACTAAAGCAACGATTACGATAAATAAGCTTTCTTCATCAAGGTGGTCGAAGAAGCCTTCCTTGAACAGTTCCGCAATGGGTAATTCAAAGCTATAAACCTTGGACGCGAGATCGGCTTTCCAGCTTAGCCCCTCATCGGTTATGTAACGTAAATTTTTAAGAAGAGAGATCTTTCTTTTTAAAAGCCCAAGTACTTCTCTTTTTTCCCAAACTTTAGCCTGATGGGAATGGAAAGAGTGAGGGTAGATATCATAGATTTTTTCTCCCATTATTTTGTAAAGGTTTAAGATGGTGGCATAGCAGGAATTTAATTGGCTGTTTATGGGTTCATATTCTCCGTAAATTATATTTTCCAGAGATGTTATGTCTATACGATTAGGATTTATTCGGGAAAACACATAACCTTCTTTGTCAATACCTCGCCTGCCGGCACGCCCGGCCATCTGGTAAAAATCACGAGTCTTAAGATACCCCGAGTATCTTCCATAAAATTTACTCAAAGTATCAAAAATAACACATCTTGCCGGCATATTTACCCCTAAAGCAAAGGTTTCTGTGGTAAAGATTAATTTTATCAGGCCGGTAGTAAAAAGCTGCTCAATTATTTCTTTTAAAGCAGGAAGCAGCCCGGCATGGTGGTAAGCAATGCCTTTTTTTATTAAAGAGCCAAGAAAGTTTATATGGACAGAAGAGGGAATACTAAATTTTTCTATCAAGCAATCAAATAAGTAAGTTATTCTTCTTCTCTCTTCTAGATTAAGAAAATCAAAATAAGATACGTCTTGGGCTAATTCTTCACAACGCCTGCGGGAGAAAGAAAAATACAAGCAAGGCAACACTTTTTTATTTTTGAAATATTCTATTAAAGTGGATATTTTATTAGGTTTTGCGTAAGGATGACTTTCTTTAAATTCACCCCCTCTTAGCGGCCTCTTCAGGAGACCCTCTTTTTTTAAATCATCAAGATTAGAAAAAATCTCATTGCTGCATTGAAAGAAAAAATGTAAAGGCACTGGCCTGGTTTTTTCTATTATTTGTTTTATGGGAAACTTATGGACCTTCTTAAGCCATTCTGTAAATTCTGTAATGTTAGGGATAGTAGCCGAAAGTGCAAGCATTTTCATATGGGGGGGGAGGAGGATAATTGTTTCTTCCCAGACAGTGCCTCTTTCAATATCATCGAGATAGTGAATTTCATCAAAGATTATCCATTCTCTGCTTTTAAAGCTTTCAGGTTCCACTAAAATGGCGTTACGAAATATCTCTGTAGTCATAATCAAAATGGGAGCGTCTCTATTTATGCTTACGTCTCCGGTAAGGATTCCCGTATTTTGAGGGTATTTTTTGGAGAAGTCGCGGAATTTTTGGTTGCTTAAGGCTTTTATAGGAGCAGTATAAACCACCCCTTTATTATTTTTTATACAGTCTTGGATTATATGCTCAGCAATGAGAGTTTTCCCTGCTCCTGTAGGAGCACTCACTATTACGGAATAGTTTTCCCTCGCGTATTGGATTGCTTTCTCTTGAAATGGGTCTAGTTTAAAATTTTCCATTATTAAGTTAAAACGTGCCGAGGGCGGGAGTTGAACCCGCATGATCTTTCGATCATCGGTTTTTGAGACCGACGCGTATGCCAATTCCGCCACCTCGGCGACACACTTTAATCAAAGCTAATATAACAGAGTCGATTTGCCTTGTCAATTGACAATTCTCTTCATAGATGATAAACTTTATAAGTTGGCATTAAAAGATACAGATATTTTTTGGGATTTGGGATTTGTAATTTGTGAGCGATAGCGAGCTTGGGGCCGTGGTGCAGTTGGGAGCACGCAACACTGGCAGTGTTGAGGTCGAGGGTTCAAGTCCCTCCGGCTCCATAAATCTTCAGTAAAGACTGTTATGGAAAGCGAAAAGCGTAAACCGAAAAACGAAAAACCAAAACTTAAAAGTCAAAATTATTTTGGAATAGTTATTTTTTTGGTGATAGGGTTTTTATTTTGGGGAAACTGTTTTGCTCAACAAAACGATAGAACAGCTAATTATTTATTCACAAGAGGCCTGGATTACTATAATCAGGCGGATTACGAGCTAGCGGCATATTTATTCAGAAAAGCTCTAGCCGTCAGCCCTGATCACCAGGGAGCAAAGAATTATTTAAAACTAATTTCCCAATCAGAAAAGCCTAAAAAGATTGAGCAAACTCTGGATAAAATAGAGGCAGAGAGTGGGTTTCAAGGAAGAGAAACTTTTGGGCAAAAGCAAGAAGCGGCATTATTAGAGGAAAAACTTATTGCCGAAAGAAAAGAAATAATAAAGAAAACTTTGCGGCGGATAGCTATAGAAATAAGCATGGAATATCTATGGGCCAAGGGTGAACAAAGCTTTGAACTTCTGAATAGCCAGGGAGAAATGGTTTCTAAATTAACCTATCCCGTTAAAGGAAAGATGACGATTTTTAAAGGCGAGGTTGGTTTTTTATCTAAGTTTTTTCTGGGAGCAAGATATGGAAGCAGTGATTTTAAGAAAACGGTTTGCTCGGATGAAGACTGGAACATACACGATCCGACATGGCCCTATGGAAGCGACGACTATGTTGACTATCAGATAACTAAACAAGGGGGTAAATCAGAAGTAGAATTTTTCGATATTAATTTTTATTACCGGCTGCTGGATTTAGATAAAGAATACACAAAGCAAAAACACTTATCTTCTGAGGGGGATACTATATTTGATTCTTGGGTGGTAGATAATTTATCTTTGGATATATTTACCGGATATCAACAGCAAAAAGGCCGTTATGGAATGATAGACCCAATGAGTGAATATTTGCGGTTCGATGAAGATACGTGGTATTATGCGACAGGATTGCCGGCCAATATTGGATTAGATTCATTCTATAAAATTAAATATAAAGGGCCGAGGATAGGTTTAAGAGCAAAGGGCTCTAAAGGTAAGATTACTACAAAAGTTTGGTTTGCTTATGCCTGGTTAAAGACAGAAGCGCATGGTTGGTGGAATTTGAGAGATTTAGCTTATTGGCAGAAAGGTGAGAATGGTTCCGGTGTAGATTTGGGATTTGAAATAACTTACCCCTTTACGTCTTCGTTTTCTGCAGGGATAGGTTTTAACTACTTTCAGTACTGGCAGAAGAAGCTTAAAATGTACGCAGTAGAAGCAGGTACACCTTGGTGGGAAGGCTATCAAGATCGCATTAGAAATGCCGACAGCAGAATTTACGGCCCTTCATTGGTAGCAAAATTTATTTGGTAAACCATCCTTTTATTCTTTATAAAGTTCAATTCCAAGCAATGTAAGATATTAGAAAGGGGATAAGAAAATTGCTTAAATTAGGAGCGCAGGTTTCTATTGCCGGTAAAATTTATAGCTCCATAGACAGGGCAAAGAGCTTAGGCTGTAATACTATGCAGATTTTTGCCCGTAACCCTCGACAATTCCGGAAAGCCTCATTGGATGAAGAAGATGTAAGAATATTTAAAGAAAAGGTAAAAAAGGAGAAGATAAATCCCGTAGTCATTCATATCCCTTATACTCTTAATCTCGCTTCCGCCAAGCAGAAAGTTTATGAAAGTTCAATAAGAGAATTTATTGCCGACTTAATAGAGGCAGATAAACTTGATGCCCAGTATCTCATAACCCATATGGGCTCTTATAAGGGTTCTACAGAAAAAAAAGGACTTCTAAAAATATCCAAGGCAATAAGCGAGATTTTGAAAGAAACAAAGGGGATAAAGACAACGGTTCTTTTAGAAAATACCTCAGGAAGCGGAAATTGGCTGGGGTATAAATTCTCTCATCATCGGTTTATTTTAGAAAATGTAGGCTGGCATCAGAAAATCGGCTTATGTTTAGACACTGCTCATGCCTGGGCGGCAGGATATAAGATTAATGATTGTCAGGGAGTGGATAGTTTAGTAAAAGAAATTGAAGAAGAAGCAGGTATCGAGCGGTTGAAAGTAGTCCATCTTAATGATACGAAAGAAGGCTTGGGCTCACGGCACGACCGTCATTTTGCTATTGGCCAGGGAAATATCGGCAAAAACGGATTTTATTTTATTCTTCATCATCGGCATTTAAAGAATCTACCTTTTATTCTGGAAACACCCAAGAAAAGCGATGAGGATGATATAAAGAATTTAGATACAGCAAGAAAGCTTTATTTAGACCAAAGATGAATTACAATAGAGAGATTGACAAAAAGTGGCAAAAGGTTTGGGAGAAAACCGGTATATTTGATGTAGACACAAATGATACTTCAAAACCTAAGTACTATTGTTTAGTTATGTTTCCTTATCCTTCCAGTGAACTTCACGCCGGCCATGCCCGCAACTATGTTATTGGCGATGCAGTTGCGCGTTATAAAATGATGCAGGGTTACAATGTATTAACTCCCATAGGCTGGGATGCTTTTGGGCTTCCCGCAGAAAACCAGGCAATAAAACATAAGGTTCATCCGCAAGACTGGACTTTTAAGAATATTCGCAAGATAAAAGAACAATTAAATAGTTGGGGAATCGGTTATGACTGGAAGAGGGAGATTGCCACTTGCTCTCCTGGTTATTATAAGTGGACGCAATGGCTATTTTTAAAACTTCATCAAAAAGGATTCGCCTATCGCAAAGAAGCTTTGGTTAATTGGTGCCCCGAGTGCAAAACAGTTTTAGCCAATGAGCAGGTTATTGCCGGAGTTTGTGAACGTTGTTCTACTCCGGTTACCCAAAAAAAGTTGAGGCAATGGTTTTTTAAAATTACTGATTACGCGGAAAAGTTATTAAATGATTTAGAGTTATTAAAGGAGTGGCCGGAGAGAGTGAAGATAATGCAGCAAAATTGGATTGGAAAGTCAGAAGGCGTAGAAATAAAATTTCCTCTTGTGTGTTCTAACCTTGCGATAAATTGTTTCACTACCCGGGTAGATACTATTTTTGGGGCAACTTTTCTTGCTTTAAGCTGGGATTATCCTTTGATCTCCCAGATAATAAATGATGCCCCTAATAGAATAGAAATCGAAGGATTTATAGAAAAAGTAAAAAACCAGCCACAATCCAGCCGTATCCTCGATAATTTCCCCAAGGAGGGGATTTTTACCAATAAATTTGCCATAAATCCCGTGACAGGAGAAAAAATTCCTATCTGGATTGCTAACTATATTCTTACCGGGTATGGAACAGAAGCAATAATGTGCGTTCCTGCTTCAGACAAGCGTGATTTTGAATTTGCCAAAAAGTACAATTTGCCAATAACACAAGTAATCCAGAGCAAAGAGCAAAGAGCAAAGGCACATAGGCACATAGGCACAAAGAAGCAGAGAGCAGAGGGTACCTGCCTGCCGGCAAGGCAGGGAGGGCAGAGGATAGAGAATTCAGAAGAGGTCTATGATGGAGAAGGTATTTTAATCAATTCAAGAGAATTCAATGGATTAGATTCTAGCGAGGCAAAAGAGAAAATAGCTGATTATATGGAAAAAGAGGGCATAGGTAAAAGAGCAGTTAATTATAAATTAAGAGATTGGTTAATTTCTCGCCAACGTTACTGGGGTGCGCCTATCCCCATAATTTATTGTGAAGTTTGCGGAGAAGTCCCTGTCTCAGAGAGCGATTTGCCGGTTTTACTCCCTCAAACCGTAGAGTTTCTTCCTACGGGACAATCTCCCTTAGCCTATATAGAGGAGTTTATTAAAGCGCCTTGCCCTAAATGCGGCCGAAGCGCAAAGCGGGAGACGGATACTTGTGATACTTTTGTTGATTCCAGCTGGTATTATCTACGTTATATCTCTCCTGGTAAAGAGGAAGCTGCTTTTGTAAGCGAGGATGTAAATAAATGGTTACCTGTAGATCAGTATATTGGCGGGGTGGAACACGCGATACTGCATCTTATGTATTCCCGGTTTATAAATAAGTTTCTTTACGATGAGGGTTTGGTAAATTTTAATGAGCCGTTTAGAAGATTATTTACCCAGGGAATGATTACCAAAGATGGAGCAAAGATGTCTAAATCCAAAGGAAATGTAGTCGCTCCTGATTATATAATAGATAAATACGGCGCGGATACTATGCGGCTTTACATCCTTTTTATGGGCCCGCCCCAGAAAGATGCCGAATGGCAGGATGAGGGATTATCTGGTTGCTGGCGTTTTATCCAGCGAGCCCTGCGCCTTCTAGATTTGTTAAAAGAACACAAAGAGCAGGGGCCGCGAGAACAATTGAACGGCAAAGAAAAAGAATTGTTAAAAAAGATTCACTTTACCATAAGAGAGGTGACTAGAGACTTAGAGGGAAATTTTCAATTTAACACGGCGATATCGAGGATTATGGAGTTGGTAAACCAGATCTATAAGAATTTAAACGAAGGGTATCTAAGAAAAGAAATCTTTCAAAATTCAATAGAAACTGTATTTTTACTTCTTGCTCCTTTTACTCCCCATATAAGTGAAGAAGTGTATGAGGGATTAGGAAGGACTTCTTCTGTATTTAATCGAGCTTGGCCTAAGTTTAATGAGGAGTTTCTCAAAGAGTCCGAAACAGAAATCGCGGTTTTAGTTAACGGTAGGATAAAAGATAGGATGATGGTAAACGTTAACTGGAGTAAGGAAGAAATAGAGCAAATGGCCCTTTCTCTGGATAAAGTCAAAAGACTACTGCAGGCAAACCCGCCGAAAAAAATCATTTATGTTGATAAAAGAATAGTCAATATTGTTATTTAGAATATGTTTTTCCTCACCCCCAAGGAAAGAAAAGTCCTTATATTCATAGGGTTCTTAATTTTAATCGGGAGCATTTTAAGATTTTTTAATGTTTGCCCCGTTAGAGATAACCCATCTCAAGGCTTTGACGTCTGCCTTAGGCAGACTATCTCTAACGGGGTAAACGAAAAGGTATCCCCGGAGTTTAGCTCTAAGCAGCTTCCCATTAACATTAATAAAGCATCTCAAAAAGAATTAGAAAGAATT
>JAHJHM010000057.1 GCA_018823915.1 Candidatus Omnitrophota bacterium | reverse complement strand
TGCAAATTGCAAATTGTAAATTGTAAAAGTTAGAATTAAACACTTGCACACAAAACTCATATCTCTTACCTTTGCATTTTTCACTTTGCAATCTGCACTTTGCATTTTGCAATAGAGTGTATTTTACTGACCATTTACAGAAATTTAAAGAAAAACTCTAACCTCAAAAAGAAAAGGAATTAAGTAAGGTGTCCCTTAAACTTGCGGTTTAAAATGCACACCGGCTAATTTTTCTTCGGGTATTAAATCCTGAACCCAGCCCTGGAGCTCTAAATCCTCTGAAAAACTCTTAATCTGCCGGTATTCAGAAAGCTTTAAAACTCGGTTTATTTTCGGATAGTTGACGGCTTTAAAATAGGGTTGATATTGAGACATTACGCTTATCAGGGCTTTAGGGGTATTTTCTTTTACCCAGGATAAAATACTTTTTGACTCATTTGTATGGCTAGGAATAGCCAAATGGCGGATAATTAATCCCTTTTTTAACAAATCTCCGTCCCATAAGGGTAGATTATGGCTATACATCTCTTTGACGCTTTCCTGGCAAATTATGGGATAATCCGGGGCATTAGAGTAGGTTTGAGCAGTTAATTGGGCGTTATATTTGAAATCGGTCAGATATATATCTATTATCCCTTTAATTTGGGCAATAATCTCTCTTTTTTCATAACCAGAAGTGTTATAAACTATAGGTATCTTCAAGCCCTCTTTAAGGGCAGTTACAAGAGCTTTTAAAATTTGAGGCAGAAAATGAGTGGGAGTTACCAGATTTATATTTTCTGCGCCTTTGGCTTGTAAATTTAGCATAATTTTTGCCAAACCAGCGTCGTCTACTACCTTCCCGATCAAAAAATGGGAAAACTTATAATTTTGGCAATAGATACATTTTAAGTTACAGCCGGAGAAAAATATTGTGCCGCTGCCTCCTCTACCGGTGATTGCCGGTTCCTCTCCTTGATGTAAAAAAGCAGTATAAACAACTAAATCCCGACCTGCCCCACAATATCCTTTTTTGCCTTTTAGCCGGTTTACCTTACAATTCCTGGGACAAATATCACATTTCTCTAACCGCCCATAAAGAAATTCTACCCTTTCCTCTATTAATTTAATCCTATTTTTTAGTTCCATTATTATGCAGCTGTCGGCGGTAGAGTTCTCTTATGGCAATGAATATTTTTTTGTATTCAGGAGTGCGGTAGTCGTGATAGGTGGTAGGAAAATCACAGAATTTCTTTTTTGTATAATAAAGAGTAACCTCTGCGTATATACCTTGCCCTAAATATATACGATGATAAAAGTCTTTAGTGGTAGCAAGGACTAATTTACTTTCATTTACATATCCGGGATCGATATTTATTTTTCTCTTGTTATCGAAAGAATTTTTCTTTTCTATTCTTACGCAAGATAATTTTAACCTCGGCAGATATTCAGGATTTCTTAATTTTTCAAATGATATAAATCGTCTGAATAAAGGCTTACCTAATTCCTGGCAATAATAGTTAGTAAAATCAAAATTTAATTTTTCACTTTCAAAATCTATATTGCCATATTTTCTTTTTAAGATTCCCTTTATTTTTTGGTATATTTTTTCTTCACGGTAAATAAACCCACTTGTAAATTTCACCGGTAGAAGAATTGCCTTACTGAGCATTTATTGTTTTAGACTTGGAAAGGGAATTTAGGTAGGAAAGGAGTATCTCTCTATCTTCTTCTTTGATATTATTAAAATATATACCTATGCAGTAAGGATATTTACCATTGTCTTTTACACAGTCTTTTCTTACTACAACACCAGAACAGTTTATTTTTTTCACAACGTTATTTTTGGCTTTTTTGAGAGAAATAAGCATAATTATATTTAGTTTTGACATCACATCCAGAGGCTTATTTATAAAACAATAGGCGCCATTGCCGCTAATATTTTTCGTTTCTGTCATAATATCAAATTCAGAACCGGATAGTTTTATCGGCAGGGATTCGACAAGGCGTGGATATTTTCTTAATTCTGCCATTACAATCAGGCTGGTTTCTTCATGAGATGTTTTTTAAAACAGGATTTATTGCAAAAATATCCGCCATTTCTATAATACCAATCTACTCTTTTCAGGGATTTATTGCAGCTTACGCAATTTTTTCTTTTTTCTTCGCTTTTCCCCATTTTATCAGGAATAGTGAATTTTGTTTACTAAAAATGATAGTTCTTTTTTATTCTCTTCATTTATTTCTACAATCTCTAAGCCCGCTGAATATCTTTCCGCAACCCTTTCTTTATTGCACCAGGCTACTTTTGCTTTTGCGAATATCACTTTATCGATAAGATTAAGGTTTAATTTTAAAAAATTGCCCTTGGGAATAAACTTCTCAGTTAGAATTTTTACTC
Source organism: Candidatus Omnitrophota bacterium (assembly GCA_018823915.1). Taxonomy (GTDB): domain Bacteria; phylum Omnitrophota; class Gorgyraeia; order Duberdicusellales; family 4484-171; genus JAHJHM01. The sequence continues at coordinate 2,977 of JAHJHM010000057.1, read as the reverse complement.
CCCCCAAACTTAAATCTTTGCTTACAGTATAAAAATAATTCCTCTGGGGAAGTAACTTGCATTCCAAAGGAAAAGATATACCGACTCGGGGGTATTTTCTTTTGTCCTTCATTTTAAGCCACGGTTTCACTAAAACTGTAAACGCTTACATTCTAAATGTACCACATTTTTTTCTTTTTGTCAATCAAAGCAAGCAAAATTTTTTCAAAGATTTTCTTATATCTTTTAGAGCAATGTTCTCCGCTACTTCGACCTCCCCTATTTTCTTAAGCAGGACCATCCTCACCTTTCCTCCAATGAATTTTTTATCATAAGTCATTGCTTTGCAGAGTGTTGTGTAATCAAACCTTATTTCTGCCGGCAAAGAGAAGCATTTAATAATATCTCTGATTTCTTCTGTAGCTTCCATTTTACATTTTCCCAGGAGAAAAGAAAGCCTCCCGGCATATAGCATACCTATGGAAATCGCCTCTCCGTGAGATATTTTTCTGTATTTACAAGATGTCTCCAGAGCATGGGCAAAAGTATGGCCAAAATTAAGGATTGTCCTTATGCCTTTTTTTTCTTTTTCATCATCCTCCACTATCTTTACTTTTATCTCTACACAGGTAGAAATTAATTTTAAAATACAAGAAGTCTTCAATTCGATAATTTTGCGATAATTATCTTTTAAAAAATAAAAAAAATCTTTTCTTCTTATAATTCCATATTTTATAGCTTCAGCAAGGCCTTCTTTTACTTCCTTTGTGGTTAAAGTGGTCAAAAAGAAAGGATCTATAAATACCGCTCTGGGCTGATAAAATGTACCCAAAATATTTTTTGCGTCTTTTAAATCTATCGCTGTTTTTCCGCCAATACTTGAGTCTATTTGGGCAAGAAGAGTGGTAGGTATTTGAATATAGGGTATACCTCGTTTGTAAATAGAAGCGGCAAATCCTCCTAAATCCCCGATAGTCCCTCCACCTAAGCAAACAATAAATACTCTTTTACCCCACCCGTCTGCTTTCATTATTTCCTCTATTACCTTAAATAGCCACTTTTTAGATTTTACTCCTTCGCCGTCAATAACTTTGATTATTTTATAATCCCTCTCTCCAAAAGTACTTTTAAGCAAATCTTTATACAAAGAATACACTTTGGCAGATGTAAGAATAATTCCTAAATTTCCTATATTAAGTTTTTTTATGTAAGAAGGAACTTTATTTATTAAATTATACCCTAAGTAAATATTGTAAGGATTATTTTTTAAATTGACCTTTATAGTTTCCATATTATGAAACTTCGCGAACTTTCTCACCCGCAATTTCTTGCATTTTTAATTTTTCATTTTGCATTTTGCAATTTGCAATAAAGCGTATTTAAAACGGACAATATCCTCCTATGCCCCAAAGGGAAAATATTACCTTTATTGCCGGGATTATAAACAAATTAAAAAAACCTAAATTGATTAAAAGAATAATAAAAATAAATCCGTAGGTTTGTAGTCTGAGATAACCGCAAGAAAGCCTATAAGGTAGGAATGAGGCAATGATTTTTGATCCATCTAAGGGGGGAATAGGAATTAAATTAAAAATTCCCAGAATTAGATTAATAATTATCCCCCAAATAATAACGTCTTCAAAGAATGCCGGAATCCCCATTTTTAACATTAAGCTTAAGATAAAGGCTATAAGAAAATTAGCTAAGGGGCCGGCTATGCCCACCCACATTATATCTTTTCTGGGGTTTTTAAAGTGATAAGGATTTATCGGAACCGGCTTGGCATATCCAAATGATAATGCACCCTTGCTTATCACTAAAAGAAGTATTGGGAGAATGATAGTTCCAAAGGGGTCAATGTGGGCAAGAGGATTCAAAGTTAAACGCCCGCTGGCAGCAGGGGTAGGATCTCCCAATTTATAAGCCATCCACCCATGAGCATATTCATGAAAAGTTATAGATATCAAAAGAACTAAGATTAAAAGAATAATCATCAATTGTTTGAGGCTGCGGGTTGCAGTTTTTTGCCGATTAATTCATTATATACTTCATATAGGTGGTTTTTAGCTTTTGTAATGTCGAAAGGGGTTAATTCACCTTCTTCTGCTCGATAAAAATAAGCCGTTCTTGCGCCTTTGGGCGCAAGAATATCTTGAACTACATCAAGATATATGCCTGAAGCAAGACAGGATGAGGGGTCAACTTTTTCTAAAAAGTCAGAAGCTAATTGGAGATTATTCCGCCCTATTTGCCCTAGTATATAGATGATACTGTAGGTAGTATGTATGTCGGCGGAAGGTAGGAAAGATTCCAATTCAGGAACAACTTGCTGCCCCATTTGGATGAGTTGAAGATGAACATCTTTCTTTTTAGCCATATTTGGTTCACTAAGCCCTAAGATAATTTGATCCAACAACACAACTTCTTTCTTTTTTTCTTCCAGTTTACGGATAAATTTTTTATGTACCCATCCTTTTAAATAAGGATAACCTTTTACCTCGCACCACCCATCTTTTTTTTCTATTATAAAGAGGACATCTCCTTGCTGAGCTTGCCCCAAAACAAAAGATTCTAACGAAGGTTTATCTCTAAGGTTTAATCTCTTGGCAATAACCTCTGCCTTGTTTGCCCCGGCCTGTTTTAAATATTTTTCCCAAACATAACAAGTAAACCCCGTTAGAGAACTTCGAACGGTTTCGTCAGTGGCTTTCTCTAATGGGGTAAACCTTTCCGGCAATCTAATATGTAGCCAGCTAAATTTTTCTTCCAGTACCTCCACTATCTCACCTTTATTTAAATATCCTATGGAAGGAGACGTAATCGTAGAATCTACCCTTACATTTATCTTGTTTTTAATAACTTCAAAGTTCCCAGACGGATAAGCTAAGTGCTGAAAAAAAATAAAAAATAAAAGAGTAATAAACCCTATTAGATATTTACTGTCTAGCGAGGTAAAGATTTTTTTATTCTCAGGTATAATTTTATATATTGATAATAT
>JAHJHM010000056.1 GCA_018823915.1 Candidatus Omnitrophota bacterium | reverse complement strand
GAGATTATTGCAAAATTAGTAATTACGGCAAAGAAAAATAAATAATTTTAACTTTTGCAATTTTCAATTTGCATTTTGCACTGAATATTCAGAAAAAACAGACGTGGTTCACTGAATATTTACCCCAGCAGGGTGTCCTGTTGGACTAGCGGAAAAAAGCAGTTCTTTAAATTTTTAACAGAGTATCGCCTAGGTTTAAAAAAATCAAACCCAGAAATATTTAAAGGAGCATGATTATGGAAGAAAGCCTAAAATTTTCCCCCAATGCTTGCCTTGTTTTGAAAAGACGTTACCTCAAAAAAAATAATAAAGGAGAAACAATAGAGACTCCTCTGCAATTGTTAGAGAGAGTAGCAGGGGCAATCGCTCGTATAGGAAGAAAATACGGCATGGAGAATAAAGAAGTTCAAGAGGTAAAAAAAGATTTTTTTGAAATGATGGCGAATTTAGAATTTATTCCCAATTCCCCTACTTTAATGAACGCGGGTAAGGATTTAGGGCAGCTTTCTGCTTGTTTTGTTGTTCCCGTAGAGGATAGTATGGAGTCTATTTTTGATGCCATAAAAGCAACTGCGCTTATCCACAAAACAGGAGGAGGAACAGGTTTTAGCTTTTCTCGTCTTCGCCCTAAAGGTGGTGTAGTCAAATCTACAGGCGGGGCAGCTAGCGGATCGGTTTCTTTTATGAAGGTTTTTGACGCGGCAACACAAGCAGTAAAACAGGGGGGTGCTCGCCGGGGAGCGAATATGGGAATTTTAAGAGTAGACCATCCTGATATTTTAGAATTTATAAAATGTAAAGAGACCGAAGGTGAAATCTCTAATTTTAATATTTCTATAGCAGTAACTGATGAGTTTATGGAGAAGGTGTTAAAAAAAGAAGATTACCAGTTGATTGATCCCCACACACGAGAAGCAAAGGGGAAGGTGGCTGCAAGTGAAGTTTTTAATCTTATTGCTGCTTATGCTCATAAGAACGGTGAACCGGGAATTGTCTTTATAGATAGGATAAATCAAACTAACCCTGTCCCTCACTTAGGGAGTATCGAGAGTACTAATCCTTGCGGTGAACAGCCTCTTCTGCCTTATGAGAGTTGTAATCTTGGCTCTATAAATTTGGCGAGGATGCTAAAGAAAATCGATGATAAATTTGAAATTGATTGGGAAAAACTAAAAAAAATTACTCATCTGGCCACAGAATTTCTAGATAATGTGATTGATGCTAATAAATTTCCTTTGCCACAAATTAAAGAGAATACTTTAAAGACAAGAAAAATTGGCTTGGGAATTATGGGTTGGGCGACGATGTTAGAATTTTTAAGAATTCCTTATGACAGTGAAGAAGCAATAGGCTTAGCAAGGCGAGTGATGGAATTTATCTACAACAATGCTAAGGAAGAAAGTATAAAGTTGGCAAAGAAAAGGGGAGTGTTTCCTGGCTGGAAGGGAAGTGTGTGGGAGAAGAGAGGAATAAAAATAAGGAATGCCACCCTTGTTACCATTGCCCCTACAGGTACAATAAGCATTATTGCCGGGCCAACTTCTTCAGGCATCGAACCGAATTTTTCTCTTTCTTATTTTCGTAATGTTCTAGAGGGAGAAAAACTCTTAGAAGTTGACGCTGCCTTTGAGTGCGCGGCCAGAGAGAAAGAGTTTTATTCAGAAGAGCTGATGAAGAAGGTTGCTTCTGGCGAAAGCATTCAGAATATGAAAGAGATACCTGATGAGATAAAGCGGGTTTTCAAAACTGCCTTAGAGATTTCTTCTCTTTGGCATATAAAAATGCAGGCTGTCTTTCAAGAATTTACAGACAATGCTGTCTCTAAGACAATAAATTTGCCTAATTCTGCCAGCGTAGAAGATGTAAGAGAGGCGTATCTGTTAGCTTATAGGTTAGGATGTAAGGGAATTACTGTTTACAGAGATGGCAGTAGAATGACACAAGTGTTTACTGTGAATAAGAAAAAAGAGAAAGAGGAATTTAAAGAAAAAGAGCTCACGGTTATTTCTTATCCTAAGCCAAGGCCGGAGATAATTCTCGGCACTACCACTAAGGTTGGCACTGGCTGCGGCAATCTTTATATTACCGTTAATCAGGATGAAGAGGGAAGTTTTTTTGAAGTTTTTACTCAGATGGGTAAAGCCGGGGGATGCGCGGCTTCTCAGCTGGAAGCGGTAGGAAGGCTTGTGTCTTTGGCTTTAAGGGGGGGGATTGATCTGAAAATTATTGTAGAACAGCTTAAAGGGATAAGATGTCCTTCTCCTTCTTGGGCTAATGGAAAAAAGATTTTTTCCTGCGCCGACGCTATTTCTCGTGTTTTAGAAAAGAGAGCAATGGATCAAAAAGAAATAGTGAGAATAGAAGCTTCATCTTTCCCAAATGGAAAGGGGGTTTTGGTTAAAAAGAGCAGCCTTATTAATATTGTAGGAGTATGCCCGGAGTGCGGTGCGGCCTGTCGTCACCAGGAAGGATGTATGATTTGTGATGCCTGCGGATATTCCAAGTGTTGAAAAAAGTTGTAAGTGATCCCCTTTCGGGGAGGCTTCGCACTAAGGTAAATAGTCAGTAAAGTACGTTTTATTGCAAAATGCAAATTGCAAAGTGAAAAATGCAAAATAAACTTAAAAGAAATAGAAGAAATAATAGAGATTATTGCAAAATTAGTAATTACGGCAAAGAAAAATAAATAAT
>JAHJHM010000055.1 GCA_018823915.1 Candidatus Omnitrophota bacterium | reverse complement strand
GAGTTCTATCCTATAATCAACCTTCAACTTAAAGGGCCTACTGGACTTTTGGAAACTGAAGCGTACGTAGACAGCGGGGCGAGTACCTCTATCTTTTTGGCTACTATTGCCTCTGACTTGGAAATAGACTATGCCAAGAAAGGGAAACTTACTTATATTATGGTGGGCGACGGGCGAGGCGGTGGTGGTGACTGCAGCGGACTTACCTAAAGGCGAATTACCGGCGGCGGAGCCGAAAGTGTCAAATGGCGTTTCTATCTTCTCCCATAGACTACCTCTGTAATCGTCATCAAAATGGAAAATCTCAAGGGCCTTGCACGAGATCTGCACAAGCTGATCCAGTATTTTAAAGAAAGTACTTTCTATGGGTAATCTCATCTCCTTATCAGCCTTATGCCTAAGCACCACATCATCTATGGGGCTGCTTGTTCTCCCCTCTATAATCTTTATCCTATCTCCATCTTTAATATCTGCCTCAAATCCTCCCATAAATCTTAAATCGATACCATTAACCAAAATAGTATACCTTCCTATATTTTGGTATTTTTTACCCAATCCTTCAGATAGCTTCTCAATTAACTCACTAAATTTTATACTCTCGCCTTCAAAATCTTTAACTAATATCTCTTTATCCGGCAATTCCACTCTTATCCCCCAACCTTTAAATTTAAAGCCTGACTCTGTGTTGATAAACCATTCTCCTTCTGTAGCAAGAGAATCTAAGTCTAACTTTTCTAATCTCTCTACATCAAAACCGCACAGAGACATGAAATCTTTTCCTTCCTGTGTATTTACTAACCACCCTAAAATAGTATCTAAATCTTCTACTGCCTCCTGATCATAAAGAAATATTCTCTTTAACTTAGATAAATGTTCTGACCAGAGATTATTGCCAATAATGTATTCTAAAAACGAAGAAATTTTATCTTGCGTTAAAAGAGGTAAATATTCCTCGAATAAAAACCGAACATCTTTGGCTCTTTTCTTAAAGGCAATCCAATATCCTCCTCCCTTAAACACATTCGCCTCACTGAAGGAAAACCTTTCTACTCCTGAGGGATCATAATACCACCCTTTCTTAAAACAAGTGGTCATAGGAATGACAATCCCTTGCTTCAAATTCCTTAGAGGATAACTAAACCTACCGTAACAAATATTAATATAATATACTTTCCAATTCTTTAAGCCTTCTAACAATATGTTATGTATTTGCTCTCTGGAATCTCGATGGCAGAACAGTCTTCTTCTTAAAGGTTCTCTCCAGAATGGCTGCAACCCTTGCTCAATTTTCTTTCCATACGCCTCAACAAAAGGTTTATAATATTGCCACCTCTCCTCCATTATCTGAATTAATTCCTCTTTTTCTGCCTCATTGACTATTCCTTTATCCTGACAACGTTGAATTACTTTATCCAAACGGGCTAAAAAGTCATTTTTAGCTAAGCTAGGCGAAGAGACGAATGGAAACAGATATCGTTTTTTCATCGGCGAGGCGGCAGATATTCCTTTTGTAAATTCAAAATTCAAGGTCTGACCCTGTTTTCTCTCTATCCAGCCTTCTTTCGCTTCGCTGGCTCCTTTTTCCAACCTACGGGCTGATAAAACTGGGCTGGAGACCATTGACGAATGAGCAGAGTTCTTGCGGGATTTGGTTCGGCTGTGCATTTTAGCGAAGATGGAAACGATTACCTTATGCGTTTTAAGTATGCAAAGCTCATGCAACACCTCTACGGTTAACTGTTCATTTGCTAAATCATCGGATAAAGCAGCGACACAATAAGAAAGCACCTCTCCAAAGGCCTTTCCTTTCTTTACTCCCAAAGAAAGAAATCCCGTATGAAACTCCATATTTTAGAAGTATCCGTTCTACCCTCTGATGCAATTGACATTACTTTTTTCCCATCCGGAGAATACTCAACTATTATCTTATTTATGAAGAAATTTCGACGAACATTCTCGTTAAATTTAGGTGTAGGACTCCTCAGATATGTAGGGATAAATACAGGGTGAACATCAAGGGTTAACTGATTGATTATCTTATCGTAAAAAGGCAGCTCTTGAGGAATATATTCAAGAGGGGAAAATATAAAAAGAACTATGGGGTTTTCTTTGGATTCTTTCTCTAAGAAGCTAAAAATAGTCTCTAAATATTTTTGATAATCCTTGCAATACTGATTATCGTATCCATCCGCTTTTATAATTCGCAGAGTAAAAAATGGGTGCATCCAGAAGAAAGCCTCCCCTTTTCTTTGTTCGATAATTCCTCTAAGTTTTTCTGTAGAGACTTTGCTTATGGGGCCATTATCTGAAAATAATCCTTCAAAATCAAAGATATCTACATCACCTAATTCTTTAACCGCTGAGAGAGGAATTTCATCAGGTTCATCTCTCCACTCAGCGCTGGCAACAATTTCTTGAGCTAATACTTCTACCTGACCCAGACCTATCTGACCGCGTAGGTCAGATAGGGAAATTGTACTTTCTCCAATCGGCGAAGTAGCTTCACTCACCTTAGAAGCAGATACAATGTAATAAGAAGTAGGATATCCTTTCCAACTATGCACTCTTTCTACATTAATATCACAGTACTTATCGAAGGCTGCAAAATAACCTTTGACCAATTCGATTTTTTCCAAATCCGTAATGGCTCTATTCCAAGCGTAAACCCTTTTTAAATGCTTAGACCGATGATCAAAAACAACAGCAAAGTTTGCCTTGGGCTTAAGAACTCTATTTACCTCCCTAAAAAGAACTAAAGGACGCTCTGCATAAGCAATTCCATTAACCATTAATGCGCCAGAAATAACATCGTCTGGGAAATCTAAACGATGGTTAAGATTCAAATCCTGAACTTTTGGAGATTCACTTAGCCGTCCATTAGCTTTTAGTTCAGTCTCATTCAATCCGATACCGACAAATTTCCCTCTAAGAATTCTTGGAAAATAACTATTGGATCCGCTCATCAAATCAATAAAAATCTGATCGTTACTTTTGATGCCATTTCTAAATACTTTAATTAAAGCACTTTTCACAGCTTCTTCTTGTTCCGCATTCATATAACCAAGAAAATTTGGTATTTGCCAAATACTTTTTACTACAGGGGTTACAACAATGTGCTTTTTACAATTATCTACCGGCGAGGCAAAAATTATTCCTCCTATAAATTCAACATTCAAAGCCTGACAAACTAATTTCTCTAGCGGAAAGGAGGCACTTGACAGAAGTTTCAACCTATGATACCCTTTCCCAGGGAGGTGTAAAAGATGATAGATAGTAAAAGAATCATTGATAAATATATTAGTGTAGATTCTGAAATTCAGCATGGTAAACCTTGCGTAATGGGAACTCGTACCCCCGTCCATATCATTCTGGAAGCTCTGGCTACTGGAATGAATATTGAGACTATCACGAAAGAGTTCGCTTCTATAACTCCAGAAGGCATTAATGCCTGTATTCTCTATGCTGCCCTTTTGGCTGACGAGCGGGAATTGATACCTCAAGCTATTTAATAAACGATGAAATTCCTCATTGATGCTGATTGTCCCCGAAGTATCGCCGGCTGTCTTAAAACCTTGGGCTATGAAGTCTCTGATATTAGAGACATTAATCCCAAAACTTCCGACCAAGAAATCTACGAATCCATAAAGAAAAACTCTCTCATCCTCATTACTCGTGACACTGACTTCGGCAATATCCTGCGCTATCCTGTTACCGCCCAATGCGGAATCATTCTCCTGCGGGTACATCTCCTTTCTGTAACTGAGATTACCTCCATTATTAAAGATTTGCTTTCTCGTATCCCCGGAGAAGATCTCCTTGGAAGTTTGATTGTCGCCCAAAAAGGCCGCTATAGAATCCGCAAGGCCTAAACTCCCCTTTTCTATATTGTTGAATAAATCCACCGGCGAGGCGGAAACCTCCCTTGTGAGACATTTTAAGTCAGACTTGTTTTGTGTCACGTGGGACATTTCACGTCTGACTTGTTTTGTCCCATCGACCATAAGGAAAAATAGAGGCCGTTCAGAAACGCAAGCAGAGCTTGAGGCAAGATATTCGCTCTTTTTGGCAAGGGAAGGTTTTAGTCGGTTGGTTCCTAAATCAATTTTTTCTATCTTTGCATAGCAAACTCCGCCAGGAGCAAACCTTTTTAAAATCTCACCCCTTTCTTTAGGATTAAGGCCCTTTTCGAATTGACTCGAGATATCGATACTACATAGTTCTTTGGCAGGCCAATCTACAGGTTTAACTTTTATCCAGTAAGGATTGCTAATAGGGTGAGGCGGTCTAGAGCTATTAATATCCGCGGAGATTACTCTTGCTTTTATGATACTTCCTTCCTTATCCCGATAAATTGGCCATCCTGTTACTTTTTTTAATACCTCTTCTATTACTTCAACTAAATCCACAAAGATATACTTAGAATACACCTCCATTTCACGGGGCAGAAAATAATCTTCATAACAATTAACCCTGATTTTCTTATTCTCACTATCAATTCCGCGTACCTCTACCTTCCCCAGCCCTCCCCTTTTCTTATGTGCCTCAATCGCATAGTTTAAGCTGTTTTTTTGCACAAATTCTCTTAGGTTAGACAAATCGAAACACACCTCGTATTCACCATACTCATCCACCTTAACAATTCTTCCTTTTCGAAGCTTGGGGTTTTCCCCTGAATTTAAGATATTCTGCATTTCTTCCGGTACATAGAGCATTGAATCAGCTTTGCCGTCAATAAGCACTTCCTCACCATTATCAAGCTTATGCCTATAATGCACCCTGGTTATCTCTCCATCCCAGTCAAACTCAAATCTTAGCCCCGAAAGCTCTACGTCTTCATCCCAAAGCTTTCTTGCTATTTCAAAAGAAGACGGCCATTCTTCCTCCCAGTCCGCTTCCTCTGTGTCATTCTTGTCTAATGGGGAAGCTGCCCCTACTTCCCTCGTAGAGGCACGGTAGAAAGCAAAGATAACTCCTACCGCTACGAAAAGAAATGAAAGAAACGGATGAATATACTTCTCAACCCCTTCTCCCGCCGGCGAGGCGGCAATTTCCCTAATGTTACAAAGCAAGTCTGACTTAACAGATTTACATCTCCAACTCGCTTGACATTCCTTCAAATTTAAGGTATCATTAAATAAAGATGGGTTAGGAAAAAAAGAGGGAAAAGAAAAATGGATATACGAAATTATATCACCTGCCATCCCGCTATCTGTGGGGGGGATCCTGTATTCAAAGAAACCAGGATACCTATCTATCTTGTTCTGGATCTCATTGAAGGAGGAATTGCTATTCAGGAAATCCGCAAACGGTACTACCCCCAACTCTCGCTTGAAGCGATTAAAGCCGCCATTCATTACGCGAGCGAAATCATTAAAACCAATGAATTCGTCCCCTTTAATCCCGTAGAGGCCTAAATTGGACTTTGTTGTTGATGAAAATGTTCCTGCAGAATTAACCTCTTGGCTAAAAAAGATAGGACATAATGTCTTTTCTCCTCTTAAAGGAACTCCTGATGAAAAAGTGGCCTTGCTATCTAAAGAACGGAAAGCTATCCTCTTAACGCAAGATAGACATTTTACAAATACTCTAAGATTTCCTCCCTCGAATTTTTCAGGAATGGTTAGAATCAAAATACATCCTTCATATATTGAAGATATCACTCTTTCTTTAGAAAAATTGCTTAAAGTATTTTCACAACCAGAAGGCTTTAAAGGCAAACTCATCATTCTTGGAAAAGAGGGATTTTTTAGGTTAAAAGAATAATCCCCCCACACCGGCGAGGCGGAAATTTCAGTCGATAACTGGTGATTAGTAGTTACTAACGGATAATTTTTTATTCTCAGCGGCGAGGCGGCTGTCAAAGGTTTTTTTGTCCGTTTATCGCCTATTTTAAAATTCGTGACTTCTATCTTTTCGGCATTAACGTTTTTATTGACATCGGAAAAGCATTGTGATATAGTCGAAGAAATAATTTGGAGGTAAAAATGAAAAAGGTAAGTAAGGTAAGTTTGGATAATGATAGTTGGATTAGGGAACACCTTGAAGAATTGGTAGAACGGTATCCCGGACAATATGTTGTCGTTGCGGATAATGAAGCCTTTGTTGGGTATGATGCCCGCAAATTGGAGATAAAGGCGAGAAAAAAACATCCCTGCACTATCACTACAGGTATGCCAATTCCTCAAGCGGAAGATTTTAACTCTATCTTGTAAACCATGGCTAAAATTGCTTTCCTTTATAAAATCTTTAAAGGCAATTCTTATCCCATAATTCCTATCCAGATACACACCCCTGAAGGCTACAAGGAAGTAGAAGGTTACGTAGATTCCGGCGCCACTGTCTCTATTTTCACTATCAAAGAAGCTGAGAGACTTAAGATAAACTACCAAAAAGGCAAAACAATCTATAGCACCGTTGGGGACGGAAGCATAATTCCCGTATATCTGCATAAGCTTAAGGTAAAAATAGGCAGCTATCAATTCAAGGCAACAGTCGGTTTCTCTCCTCGTCTGGGGGTTGGTTTCAATCTCATCGGAAGACAAGATTTCTTCACCCACTTTGATATTACCTTTTCCGATACTACCAGAACCATTACTTTCCTGCCACAGTCCTAAAACTAAAAACACCCCTCTCGATTTTTGTAAACGATTCCTTACTGCTGAGGAGACAGGAATTATGAACTCTCCTTTTCCCGGTAACCGGTCAAAATGCTCAGGAGAAGATAAAAGTGGACAGACACCTTTTTCCAGCGGCGAGGAGACAATCCTCGAATTAAGTGTTCTGTCCCCGGAATCCCTTACAGAATGACCCGCCACCGCCGAGGCGACGCGGACAGACGAAGCGGCGGAATTAATATTCTTTAGTT
>JAHJHM010000256.1 GCA_018823915.1 Candidatus Omnitrophota bacterium | reverse complement strand
TTTGGTAGATATCATTGCAAAGTCAGTAATTACTGCAAAAAAAATAAATAATTTTAGCTTTTTCAATTTACAGTTTGCATTTTGCACTGAATATTCACTGGATATTCAAAAGAATTTAGACGGTGTTCAGTGAATATTTACGGGTATCCCCATGGATAAGATAGGAAAAACTAGATGAAAACTGTTGTAAGTTCAATGATTTCCACACACACACACACACACACACACAAAGAAACAGCTTAGCAGCAAATTTTACCCCGCCCTTTCTCTGATTTCCAAAACTTTCCCAGAAAAGACGGGGTTTATTTTTTCAAGACCCAAGTTTTCCCATTATCGGGAGAGCTTGGGTTTTTTATTTTTGAATAAGGAGAGGTAACGATATATGGTAAAAAATAAGTTTTCAAGAAAAATAGTTGATAGCCAGTCTCGAGGCGTTAAAACAATTGCCTTTGTTCATCATAAGGGCGGGACAGGGAAAACAACCTCTTGTTTGAATAGTGCCGGGTGGTTAACAAGGATGAAGAAAAAAGTCCTGGTTGTGGATTTAGACCCACAGGGAAATGCTACTGCGGGATTGGGCGTGGATAGGAAAACCCTGGATGCCACGATTTATGATGTGTTTTTTGGCAAGCATAATATAGAGGAGGTAATATTAGAGACTGACTCAGGCATTTATCTTGCGCCTTCTTCAATAGACCTATTAGCAGCTGAAACGCATATGGCGGGCCAGGCTAATAACGCGCGTATTTTAAAGATAAGCTTAGCCTCTATAGAAGAATTTTTTGATTACATCTTAATTGATGCCCCGCCGGGTTCAACGCTGCTGATGATTAATGGGATTGCTGCCGCAGAGAATATAATCATTCCCCTGGATACGGGTGTATTCGCCTATGAGACTATGGATACCCTTAAGACACTTGCCGTAGACCTTAATCAAGAGCTTGGAGTTGAGGTAAACGTTATGATGCTGCTTTTGAGGGAATACTCAACCTCATTTTTGGATAGGGGTTTGACAAGAGAGATTAAGAAGTTGGCAAAAAGATTTTTGACAGAGAATCTCACATCAGATGTCAGGATATTTACCATACCATTTTCTCGTAAGATCTATAAAGCACAAATGAGGGGCAGGCCAATTTCTCACTACGCGCCGTATAGCGATGTCGGATTTATATATAGGAGGATTGCAAAAGAAATAATAGCGTATAGCGGATAGGGAAAGCAAAAAAAGAATTTACTGTACACTAAACGCTAATCCAAAAAGGAGGAAAAGAAAATGACAAGGCCAGAAAGGGCACCAGGAAGGAAGGCTTACTGAGCGGGCAAAGGTTGAGGGTGTCGCAGACAGTTGGAAAAACATTGTGGATACACTCAATACCTTAATTGATTCCATTGCTACCCCTGTCCAGGAAGTAATCAGGCTCGCTATTGCCCTGTCTAAGGGTGATATTTCTCAACGCGTGTCAATTGATACAAGGGGAGATATTAAAACTTTATCGGATGCGTTGAATAAATCCTTTGATGATCTTGGCGCGCTTATTCGCCTTTCAATGGATAGCTCTACAAAGGTAGCTGCCTCGTCCAATCAATTAGCTAATTCTTCCGGACAGGTAAATACCGCTCTTTCTCAGGCAGCAAAAATCACACAACAGATAGCCGAAGGCGCAAAGGACCAGTCCAGGAAATTGGAAGGCTCGACTAAGGTTGTAGCGGATCTTTCTAAGTCCATACAACAGGGCGCAACCAACGCGAAATCAGCAGCTGAGATTATTGCAGAAGCAGCCAAACTTGCCCGGAGGGGAACAGAATCAGGAAAGCAGGCAGCGGTAAGATTAAAGAGTATAGATGACATTGTCAAAGGAAATACCGCAACAGTTAAGGAACTGTATAAACGCACCAAGGAGATAGCGGTAATAGTCGGCACAACCAAGGATATTGCCGACCAGACAAACCTTTTAGCTTTAAACGCGGCAATCGAGGCAGCTCATGCAGGGGAGGCAGGCCGCGGCTTTGCGGTTGTAGCAGATGAGATTCGTAAACTCGCTGAGGGAACCAAGAACGCGGCTACGCAAATTGAGGCTATGGTTACTACCATAGGGGAGTCAACAGCTGAGGTGGTTACCGGTATGACCGCAGGAACCCAGCAGGTTACCGAGAGTATCGACATTGTTAATCAGGCGCTGTCCATATTAGACCAGATTAGCGCGGGCGCGCAGGAGATTACTGCCAAGGCTCAGGAAATTTCATCCGCGACCACAGAGCAGTCCGGGGGCGCTCAACAGGTGGCAAAGACCATTGAGGAGATAGCCGCAACCAGTGAGCAGGCAGCAGTGGGAGCAGGCCAGATGTCTACAACTATTCAACAGCAGACCTCAGCCATGCAGCAGATGGCTTCATCTGCGCAGAACCTATCCACCCTCGCGGAGGATTTGACCGGAGCACTAAGGAGGTTTAAGATAACCGCTAAGGAGTCTGCGGAGTAAGAAGAAGATTAAACACGAATTACCACGAATAAAAAACTTAGTTTAGGTTGAGCAAAATTTGTGGTAATTCGTGCTTAAATAAGGAGTAGAGCCATGGATGAAAAGAATATAGTAACAAAAACCACACAAGGTCAGATGCAGAGAAGGCTGCATGAAACTGCAGAAAAGGGAAAGATTATTCAGTTGATCATTTTTCAGTTAGGAGACGAGGAATTTGGCACAGACATAGATCAGGTCAGAGAGATTGTAAGGTTAGGGCCGATTACCCCTATACCGGATTCCCCGGATTTTATTAAGGGAGTTACCAATGTCCGGGGAGAGATAGCAGTGGTAATTGATCTTAAGCGGCGTTTTTTCCTGCGTATGAAAAAGAATATTGAGGAAAAGCACATAATTATTACCGAGCAGGAGAATAATCTCTTTGGGCTTATGGTTGATGAGGTCAGCGAGGTCTTAAGAATTCCTGAGACGGATATTAAGGCTACCCCTGAGCTTGTAACCAGGATAGACAGGGTGTATATAAATGGCGTGCTAACCCTTGAAAATCGCCTGATTATTATGCTTGACTTAAGAAAGGTTCTTTCAGAAGAGGAGCTGACAAAGTTGAGTGAAATTCGCATAAGGCACCGCGCGGCGATAGAGAAGGCGGAAGAGAAAAGAGCAAAAGCAGCGGATAGCGTAGAGCGGATAGCGGATAGTAAAAAGAAAAAAACTAAAAACTAAACGCTATACGCTAAAATAAGGAGGGAAGATATGCCTAAAAAGATTCTGATAGCGGATGACTCGCTGTTTATGCGCAGGATACTCAAGGATATTCTATCTGCCAAAGAGAAATATGAGATAGTAGAAGCGCAAAATGGCAAAGAGGCGGAACAGCAATTCAAGAAACATAATCCGGATTTGACCTTATTGGATATTATTATGCCCGAGGGCGAGGAAGAAGGCATAACGGTTCTTAAGGCGATCAAGAAACTTTCCTCCGGCGCCAAAGTTGTAATGATCACCGCTGTAGGGCAGGATTCTATAATAGCGGAATGCAAAAAGGCCGGAGCCTCTGATTATATCATTAAGCCCTTTGATAAAGAAAAGGTTATTAATGCAGTTGAGAAATACTTATCGTGAAGCGTGAAACGTGAATAGTATTTCGAGATACGCTTCACGAAATACGAGATACGAGATACGAATATGGAAGATTTAACAAAATACAAAGAAACATTTCTCACCGAAGCCAAAGAGCATGTAGGCGCTATGAATAAGGCTTTGCTCGGTTTAGAGAAAAAACCCGATAAGCTTGAGCTCGTAAGCGATATATTCCGCGAGGCGCATACCTTAAAGAGCATGGCCGCGGCAATGGAGTACAATAAATCATCAGTGCTCTGTCACGCCGTAGAAGATGTTTTGGACGCGCTGAGAAAGAAAAAGATAAGATTAGGTGATTGCGTTGACGCGCTGTTTGAATCTTTTGATGTATTAGAATCAACCCTGAAAGAACTTAAAAAAGGAAAACCCGAGATAGATACCACTGTGTTGAAAGAGAAGTTACAAAAGATTTCCGTTAAAGATTACACTACTGAAAGGTCCCCGGCAGTAGAGGCTGTAGAGAAGCCTGCCTCCGGAGTTAAAGAAGCCGGATCCGAAAAGCTCGAGGCTATCGAGGTCAAGATAGAACGCCTTGACCGTTTGATGAATCTGGCAGAGGAATTATTAATCAACAAAATGAGGCTTGACGGGATCAAAGATAATTTACAGGATCCGGAATTAACCGCGTCTGTGGATAGTATGTCAAGGTTAATCAGCGAACTTCAATATATCGTCATGCAGGCCAGACTCGTGCCGATAGGGTTTGTCTTTAATAGATTTCCCCGCGTAGTCAGGGATTTGGCGAAAGCGCAAAAAAAAGAGGTGAATTTAGAAACCGCGGGAGAAGATATAGAGCTGGATAGGGGCGTGATAGACGAAATTAGCGACAGCCTTATTCATCTGATAAGAAACGCCGTTGACCATGGAATCGAGACGCCGGATGAAAGAAAAAAGACAGGCAAGCCTTTACAAGGAACAATAAGGTTAGCCGCTACAAGCACCAAGAATTCCGCGATTATCAAGGTCACTGACGACGGGATGGGGCTGGATATCGATGAGATAAAATCTACCGCTATAAAGCGGGGTATTATATCTGCCACAGCCTGCAAAGAGGAAATTTTTAATTCAATATTTTCCGGAGTAAGCACGACAAAGCAGGTTACGCAGGTTTCGGGGAGGGGTTTTGGCGTAAACATCGTAAAGGCTAAGATTGATTCGATCAACGGCTCTGTCAGCGTTGATTCAGAGCCAAAAAAAGGCACGACTTTTACCATAGAGGCGCCCTTAACTCTGGCTATCATCAAGGCTTTATTCGTGCGGGTCGGGGCTAAGTCCTACGCTATTCCCTTAGTTAATATAGAGAGGCTGGTTACGGTTATTCAAAAGGATATAAAGGGAATGCTTAACTATGAAGCTGTTGTCTTAAACGAGGATGATATCCCGATAATCAGATTAGATGAGCTTTTCCAGGAGCCCTCTTTAAATTTAGATAAACAGCCGATAGTAATTGTCATCAAGGGCAGGGAAAGGCTGGGCGTGGCAGTTGACGCTGTCTTGGCCACGCAGGATATAGTGATCAAGCCCTTGAATAAATTGGTAAGAGAAAATAAATATTTCTCCGGCTCTACAATAATCGGCTCGGGTGAAGTCGTGCTGATTTTGGATATAAGCAATTTGATGCTTACTAAGAGGGTAGTAGCGGATAGCGTATAGCGGATAGCGGATAGCGTAGAGCGGATAGCGTGTAAATAGTCAGTAAAGTACGTTTTATTGCAAAATGCAAATTGCAAAGTGAAAAATGCAAAATAAACTTAAAAGAAATAGAAGAAATAATAGAGATTATTGCAAAATTAGTAATTACGGCAAAGAAAAATAAATAATTTT
>JAHJHM010000054.1 GCA_018823915.1 Candidatus Omnitrophota bacterium | reverse complement strand
TAAACTGCGCCTCACTAACATTTCCACCTCTTAAATCCTCAGCGTATTCATCAGCCAACTTGACTAAAATATGCTTACCGTCTTTGGTAACCGGACTCCTCCTAAAAATATTGAAAACCAGATAAATAATTCTTACAGGAATGCCTACCACCCCTCCGATTATAAAGAAAGTAGTCGCTGTGACTAAGATAACAGTCCATAGAGCCACAATAAAAATGATCTTAATAGGTATTACGACGACTACTTTCAAAAAGGTTAAAATTGCTGCAAGAAGTTTCATAACAGATTTTTCTTTAAATCTGAGGAATTCGTCTAGCTGCTTCTTCTTCTCTCTGTAAATGTTCTTTAATTGCTCCTTTTTATTCCTATCTTTGTAAAATTTCTTTACCCATTTAAACCATGAAAACCATGTTGAATAAAACATCATTAGTGTACCAAACCAAGGCTTATAGCCGCGAGTGAACGGCGTAAAGGAAGCGTAATTGGAATTATGCTTCAAAGTATCATACAAACCAATCATCATATCCGCAAAAGGAACATGCCATGCAATTCTGCTTAATATATGCGAACCTAAGCCGGAATAAGGGGCAACAAGATGAGGTAGATATTCATATTCGGTTACGAACCAATCCATCTGCTCATATTCCTTATAACTAATCATTTTTCTCATTGCTGTATTGCCCAATCTCTCCCGCCAAAGAGCAAGATTGGAAAAATAGTTTCTTGCCAGCTCATAAGGCAAGAGCCCTACGCTCCGTAAGAGGTCAATATATTCTCTCACGCTCTCTATTCTTGCTATTAGGGCTTCGGCGAAGCTCGCGGGGAGCTGGGCAGTGGGATGAAAGTTCCTATTTTCCTGACAAAGAGCATACTGGATTTCTTTTAAGTCTCCTTTTTCCTTTACTTTCCGTAACGCTTCATTCATTGCCACAATAGAAACAGTGCCAAAGAGACGGCGGTAATGTGATACATATTGATTGTAAACTCCGAGCATATAAAGAGGTCCTAAATCACCTTTATCCGGACGTTTATCTACAGCGCCAAATACCTGAGAAACAGCCGCATCAAGAAGCCCAATCTGGCGGTGAGAAACGCGCTTTTCCCAGAAAAACAGAAGAGAAACTTTGGCATTAAGGTGATTAAGCGCATCAAGAAAACCCCAAAAACCAGAGAAGAAAATCTGTTTTATATTATCCAAATGATCCATCTTTTTCAAGCGGGGGTTAAGCAAATAAATACCCATCCATGCGGCAACAAAACTAAACACAGGAAAAAACCAGATAAGCATCAACCAAGGAGAAGAAGGCGCAAAGGCTAATAATATCACTGTCCAAAAAACTCCTGTCCTTATAGCATGTTCATCCCTTAAATAGATATACTGCCATCTAGTTTCTCTTATTATCCAGGCTCCTTTACCGCCGGTAGAAATAAACCTAACTAATCCTTCAGGCCCAAATATTCCTGCGGCTTCTTCATAATTAAATATCCAGTGAACATAGTACCAAAAGTTTCTTAAGAAAATATCTTTGAAGGTAAGGAAAAACCCCTTAAGTAGGCCGTGATGATCCTCATAGGCAGAATTAAACCAACTGCCGTAACTTACTGTCTGAGAGAATAAAGTGCCCATTATCCAAAAGAGAAAAGAAATCCCAGCAAACAAGTTCCAGCTAAAAATAAGGAAACAAGTAACAACCCATTTCAAATATCTGGGTAAATGGGGCTTTTTAATGAAGAATCCAAATCCATCCCACCAGAAATTATCAATAATATACGTGGATTCCACCATATCAGAAAGAAGTAGCTTTAAAGGTATTCTTCCTCTTACTGACTCTCCGCTGTCAGAGGCCCATTTAAAACAAGGGGGTTTATGATTCAAGGATTGATACATCCAGTTTTTACCTCTTCGATAATAACTGGTACGAATACAGATATAGCCAAAACTGCGAAATCTAACTACAGTTAAAGAATCTTCAGCAACATAATCATCACCAGAAAGGCCTTCTGACCAGCGCCATGCTTTTGTTCTTCCGGAAAATTTTCCATAAGCAGTTAAGCCTCCCATCAGCTCTTTACCGGTCTGAGCATGGTAGTAAAAAGCATTCTCGCCAGGAGGGATAATTTTACCTACAACGCCTAATCCTTTAGCAAGATAATGGTCAACTATGGGAATAGCCGCACCCACGCGGGGGTTGTAAAGATATTCACTCGCCACTTCAGGTAAAGACCAAATATCCTCTGTTCTTGAATGATGATCAGCATCAATAAGGTCAAGAGTTAGAGAATGAACATAAGGCAAAGAAGCAGTTAAAGAATTCCATTTAAAGAGATGAACTTGCTCTCCTTGAGGAACTCTATTCCAAGTAGCAGTTAAACCTTTCATAAACATTGCCACTATTAAAGGCTTAATTGCAGAATAATAGGGTGCCTTCTTTTTATCATTAATATCGTATTTGCTTTCTATTAAGCCAGCCATCTGATTTGCCTCAGCCAGTAATTCTTTCTCGCTTATCTCGCCTCTTAGATACTGCTGCCTTCTCCCCGGCACGTAATAATAAAGGTATTCCCGGAAAGTCTTTATTTGCGGGCCTCCCCGTTCTTCATCGCTTAATTTCTCAAAGGCTTCTTCGATAGGGCATAAAGAACCAGAATGCTTGATCATATTTCTATCGGTTTTATCCTCTACATGAAGTTTAACCTGCTCCTCGGAATAATTTGGCATAATTGCTTTCACTGTATATTCGAATCTTCTCTTTACTTTAAGGCTGGATACACCCGTATTCCACAAATTGCCTAAATGAGTATTAGCCCAGGGAATAATGTAAGACATAAGGAGAGGATTAATTTCTAATTTCTGTAAAGGATTCTTGGCTAAATCCTTCATTTTCTCTTCTTCGTCAGAAGTCAGGCAAACCCTTTCCCCATCCACAACCACCCCTTCGCTTAACCTGGCAATTAAAGCCTTCCAATAAGCGGGCTTATCTCTTGCTAACATACTTAGGCGGGTAGTTTGGGTTTTCTGGTTCTCAGGATCAGGATTATCTGAATTATTTAATCCATCTTCATTCAAGTTTTTCTCATTGAAATAAGCATCTTCCTCAAATCCCTGCTCGGATAAGTTGTAGGCAAGTAAGTCGCGTAAAGTGCGGGGAGGTGAAGGTTTATCCATTCTTACCTGGTCATTTGCCCAATGGATAATACGGTGTATTCTTTCTTTAACTGTAGTTTCATCTCCTCTATTAAGCAACTCCTTAAGCTTATTTATATCTCTTCCTTTATTCTCATAAATCTCAAGTAATTTCTCCCACTTATTAAAATCTCTTTCTCCAATCAAAAGCTGATAATCTTCAACAGAAGAAAGCTCACGAAGTATCGCCTGCCTAAATATCTCTATTCTCTCCTGGCCCATTGTTATTTTTTTAGAAGTATCATAATACCAACCATTACCTTCATCAGAAAATAATCTATCCAAGGCTTCGGGTAATTCGTCATATTTCACTACCGAGTAAATATTATTTTCCTTATAGAATCTACGAGAAATAATCGCTTTTCTTGCGTAATGCACAGAATAAAAGGTAAGACGCAAAGTTTCAAAAACTATAGCACAGAGAATAAGCTTCAATACTATTCTGACTACTTCGGGAACCATAACTATTATTGTAGGAGGTAACATTAAAACCAGAACAAAACCAACTGCCAATGCAATGGCTTGAATCACCAATTGAATGATATGTTTACGCACTACACCTTCTGGATTAGCTTTCTTTATTGCTTGGCCTCTTAAGAGTAAGAAAATAGCCTGGACACATACTAAAATAAAAGGAATGAGGAAGACCACCGGATGAAAGGCTAAAAAGTAGGGAATTCCCACTAATCCTAAATTTATAAAGGCCTTAACAAAAAGATAACTCATAAACACAAAAGTGAAAATAAATACCACAGACACATTAAACTTTCTATTCCAATCAGTAAGATGCTCTTTAAAGGGGTTATCTTTAGCCAGTACTTTTCTCCTTAACGTTCGGCTGATAACGAATTTCCAAAAGGGCATCCAGAATAACTGGTAGTGTTTTAGGCGGTGCTTTGTCCTTGGCCGTTTCTGTATACTTTCTACACTCATAATAATTGCCCGCATCAAACGCAAGAATTCCTCTTCATTTATTTCTTCTTCGCCGTTATATATGCGGGTAAGATATCCGTCTAGTTTACCGCGAAGCTTCTCGAAAGCTTCTTTCGTCCTCTTATCTTTTATATCAAGCTTTCCGTCTCGCTCCCAATCATCCTGCCCCAACAAATAACGAAAGGCATCATTAAGCTCTTCCCAGAGCAGAGACCACTGGTGGTAACGGTGAATTCCAAATCTATCCTTCACCTGCTCTCCTTTACCAGGCAAAGTGCCACCCCCCATCTGTCTAAAAAGTATTCCTCTGAATTGCGACAATGGAGCATAAATTTTGAGAATCAGTCTAATCGCTAATTTTCCCTGTTCGGGATTCCGGTGCCAGGAGCTTGTTCTTTCTTCAGAGGTAATCTTTTTATAAAGCCAATCCTCAAACCTTCCGTTTCCATTCATTGAAACAACCTTTAAACTAATAACCTGCATTAAGACGAATTGCTCTAAAGATACCAGCCTTGCCCTTATTCTCAAGTCACGATTAGCTTCTTTCTCTAAATCATCATTAGTAACCACATACCAGGCAGAAGGTGATTTCTCCCGCGGCAGGTTAAGCCCTTCGAAATCCGCCGCCTGCTTTATTGATTTAATAATTGTATCGTAGAGGTAGGCGTATTCTCCGAGGAAGTTTTCTTCAGAAGGGCTAATCCCTAACCCTAAATTGCTAAATAACTCATGCACTCTTTTTCTTATCTTTTTTTCAATATCATTTTTCATCAGCGTGTCACCATTAAAATGAGATTTTCTCATTACATCGGCTAAAAATCTTTCTCTGAAAGCCTCCTCGGACATCTGCTCGCGGTAAGGAATCAATTTATCTAATACTTCTTTTGTTTCGTTTACGCTCAATCCGCTAACCTCAAGCACATCCTTTAATGTCGGTGGCGCTCTAGAACCATTAACTTGGGAATCACCAATTTGAGAATTATTAACTCCCAAATTATTAGCCAACCCATAAATATTTAGCAACTTCTCAATGGTTCTAATCTCCCCTTGATAGATGGCGGTTATGCCCTGAATATCATATCTAACCTTAAATGATTTTTCTAATCTCTTCTTTGCCTCATCCTGCCTGTTTTCATGCGCCTTTTTCTCCGCTTTTTTCTTACCAGAAATAGTTTTCTCTAAACCTTTATCTGAGTAAGATTTTAATTTATCATAAGTTTTAAAAGGCCCCTTGTGCCGGCGGATTCTTAATATTTCTACTGCTTCCATCTTTAGGAATCCCCAATCGAGTAAATCTTCCAAAGAGGCTTCATTAAAATTTTTCTTATCCAGTTTCCTTCTAAATTTAGCTTTCCATAATTTATTTAATAACCCGAAAAATATAATAATTCCTAGAAAAATGCCTGCGGCTTTGGCTAACCATATAGCAAAAGCCCCCACACATATCCCCTGACCAAGATATTCAATCTTCTTATACTCCTCAGATTCACTAATTGCTTTATCGATTTTCTTCTCTGGAACATCCTTCTTCCACATATCAATTAATTTTCCAAAAAGACTGTTTAATTCTTTCTCTCCCAAAGACAACATTGTTGCATAAGGAACTATCTTTCTTTCATACCAAATAGACTTAATAAAATTGGTAGTTCCTCCTGCGGATAATTCCTGCCGATTAGGATTCTCCCCCGCTATCTCATACATACGGCTTGTGCCTTGTTGGAGAATATTTGCTGAAACAACTCGTTCTTCATTTAATTGCCAAAGTATAGCGCCATCATACTGGAAGTATATCTGAAACTTACTATATAACTCCTCTTTGTTTTCGTTTTTAAATATTCGGCTGTAGAGGCGAGCTGGCCAACCAGGTTTAATGCCCTGCGTTGAATAGGAGGGTAAACAAACCTCATCAAGATAGACCATCTTTTGTTTAGGATTATCTATTCCTATTCCTTCATAATATTCCGCATAATCTCTTCCATCTACCCGGAAATATCTCTCCCTCAAGGAAGATTCTCTTTTATCAAAACCATCGTACACTAGCTTATCGGCCTTAAATCTTCGGTTATAAAGGCTAGCTATATACTTGCTATCCTTCCAATAATCAATTTTATGCCAAAGCTTAGCAATGTCTCTCGCCCACCAGCTTGCCTGAGCGTAATTAGAAGAATTAAAGCCTTTTTTAGGATTATAACGATAGGTGTAACTTTCTTTATTGTAATCCAAATGCAAACAACTGGCTTCCATCATGCTTAAGGCTTCGGGATCATAAAGAATAAAAGTTATCAAGGGGATCTCTTTAATGACTTTTCCTTTGTTAATTAATTTGTCCTTATCTAACCTTAAAACTAATTTTCCTTCTCCGCTTCTTCCCATAGTGTACTCTTTTCTTATTTGTTGAGGTGTAGCTAATTCTGAATATTTTCCTTTTAAAGAAAAATAATTAGCGGCGAGGTTGTCTTTATTAAAGTCAATTTTTAAAGGCCTTAGTCTTGCTACTTTAAAGAAAAATGCTTTTTCCCTATAATCCTCACCATTTAAATCTTTAAAATTTAAAACACCTGAATTGTCAAACTTACCAATTTCAAAAGGCACCCACTCATCATTATATTTAACTACCTTTACGGAGTTTTTGCCGATTCCATGTTTATCCAAATCATAAATATAAGTTCCTAAAACAGGGTTTGTATAGACGGCGTCTCTGTAGAAGAATTTCATTCTCAGGTTTCCTCTAAAATCGCGCCAGTCTCGGGTATAAACTCTTCCTATCTCTTTATTATTCTCATCAAAAAGGATTGCCTGATGGGAAGAAATAATTAGCCCATTTTCCCAGTCTATTCCCTCTTTCTCCAATTTCCCTTGGCTGATTTCAACCTTGCGATCTTTTCCGTTTATGGTGATAAAATACCTGGTAACAGTAGAGGCGGGGATTTCCAGGGCTTTAAGCATAGCCGCGGGATAGGGGCTATTTTCATAGCTAAATTCTTCTATGTCGTCAACTCTATATTGGGAAATACTATCCAACTCATCTAATATCTGCTGCCAATTCTTGGCAAATAAGTTATTCTTCCTTAAATGTTCTCTTGCCTTCCGGAAGCGGTCGCATTCATCTAAGAAAGGCGAATCTAGGGGAAGAGATAACTGATAGTCTTCGATAAATAATAGATTTTTATAAAGGTCAATGATTAACTCCCGGCCAGGAAAATAAAGATAACTGGATATCGCTACCGGCTCAATCTTTCCTCCATTTAATTTTTTGTCTAAATCAAAACGCAAACTTACTCTTCTTCCCTTGTAATTAACAGGAATATCCACCAAACCGGTATCGAATACTATAACTTCCGGATAATCACTATCCTTAAACGCCTGATAAGAACTAACCAAAGATTTCCCTAAAGGGCTTACCAAATCAATTTTTACCAGGGTAAATCCCTCAATACCTTCTTTGATTCCTTTAATTTTCTCCCAACCTAATTCTGAGGTAAACTTTTTAAACATGGGGAAGCTAAACTTTCCTGTCTTTTCTAAATTACTGAAGTAAAGGTTTATCTTCGCCTGCCAGTCCGCAGGAAGGCTATTAAACTTTATCTCTTTAGATGTAAATAACTTCTGTTGGGTAATAAACTTGCCATTTTCTTCTGCACCAACTATATAAGTGGCTCCTTCGTCCTGCTTAAATATCCCCTCTACTTCTTTTACCTGAAATAATCCTCGCTCATACCTTACTCTAATCAACTCCTCACCCTCCACCATCCCGAATTCCTTAACTAATTTTCCTTGCCAGTTTATTTGCTGAAACAATTCAAATTCAATCTTTTGATTGTCTATTACCAATGTCTTTTCTCCCAGCTCTACTGACCAGCCTAAAACATTGGAATAAGTTTTGGTGTCCGCGGGCCGGCTGTCTCTGCCGAATAAAGAAATTGTCTTGGTTTTATTATCATATCTAAAGTAAAAAATCGGCTTGGCTTCTTTCGCCTCTATCCTGTCAAAATCTATTTTCTCGAGTTCTCCTGAAACAATCAACCCAGGAAATCCCTTCTCCTCTTTGGGGTACAGACGCGCCAGAGTCTTACCTTTAAAGGATGAACCAGGCTCTAAATCGCCAGGCTTTTTGGAGACAATTTCATAAATAATTTTTCCATCAGGCATGCGTATGATAAGTAATGTATGCTTTTCCTCATTAAAGGTTACTCCTTTAATAGTTTCAATTCTTATCCCTGTATCTATTCCTGCAGAGAGGTCGCCTTTCTTGATCGCCGCTAATAAGACTTTTATAGTATTGAATTCTCTTAAAATTTCTCCATCTAAAGTTTGTAGTTTTCCTTTTTTAACAGTAATTAAGGCGGTATCAATTGTTCTGGCTTTGAATATTGAGCCTGATTTTAAATCTCCGGGTTTTGTTGAGATAATCTCAACCTGGCCTTCAAGGAATGTTTTATTATCATCGCTAAAACGTTTTAAGATGATGGCCTTTCTGTCGCCTGTGAGAGGGACAGTTTCAACACGGACATGGGTGTCTC
>JAHJHM010000247.1 GCA_018823915.1 Candidatus Omnitrophota bacterium | reverse complement strand
TGAATGTCCCTTCGTTAGCGAAATTGCCGCCAATATTTACTGAATTGCTGCCCGCGGCAAGAGTGCCTGTATTTATGGTCAAATCACCATCTACGTCCAAGGCGCCAGCCAGACTCCAGCTGCCTACTCCATCAATGGTTAAGTTATTAAACGCTGCGCTGCCCGAGGTGATAGTTTTCCCGCTGCCTAATCCGTCAAAAGTAATTGTGCCTGAAGTTGTGAATGCCGCGTTATTAGTAAAACTACCGCCAATGTTTATCGAGTTTATACCCGCAGCAAGAGTGCCAGTTGATACAATTAAATCATTGTTAACTTCTAAGGCATTATTCAAATTGTAGGTTGTCCCGGAAAAAATTAAGTTATAGTAGGTGTCTCCGGCAATAAGCCCGGTGTAGGAAGGTTCGCTAACTCCATTATATTCTACTGTCCCGTCACTTATATAATTGCTAAAACCGGATAAAGTCTGAGCGGCGCTGCCCCAGAGCATTAGCTTCCCTTCATTGATAAATGCCCCGGTTAAAGTGAAGTTATAACCTTCAAGCTCAAGAACCCCGCCTTGCTCAATAGTTAAAGATACTATCTCTCTTGATTCGTCTAAAACAGGATTACGCGCTGTTGAACCAATAGTAACTGTATCTGTAGGGTTAGGCACGTATTCTAAATCCCAGTTTCTGCCGTCACCCCAGTTGGAAGAAAATGCGCCTACCCAGACAAAAGATGCGGGGGTAAACACCCAGCCTTGGTTATTTCCCGAATCGGCGGAAAAAGTAACCGTGAAAACCTCGCTGCTTATATTCCAGGAATCCTTAACATCTACTCCATAAATATTTTTCTCCCCCGCTGGCTCTAATTTTATCTCCCAATGCCTCTCTTCATCGCTGCCTGCGCTTTGGGTGCTTCTTAAGGCAATAGGATTCTTTCCCTCGCCGATTAAGGTTAAATTGTTACTAATTGTCTGCAGGGTGCCGGCTTGGAACTTTAAGGTTTTGCCCGCGGTTTGGCAGGTAAAATTATAAAATGTGGTACTCGCGGAAATAGTGGAAATTTTATTGGCATCAATAAAAATAACCGTGCCTTCTCCCCCTAACGCTGATCCCTGATTAGAAAAATCACCTCCTATGGTAATACTGTGTGTTCCTGTGTCTAAGCTGAGGGCGGCGGTAAAAGCCAAATTGTTATTTACCGCCAGAGGGGCAGTTAAAATGTAATTTCCTCCTGCTGATGAGAAACTAAGATTATAATAATTATTTCCTGCTTTTAGGCCGGTGTATGAGCCGGTACCGTAATATTCCACTGTGCCTGCGGTTGTATCATTAGGAAAAGATGAAGGGGTTAAAGTCTCCGTGCCGATTAGTTTCAATGTGCCGCGATTTATAAAAGGTTTAGCTGGAGGAGTAATAAATTCAAGGCCGAAACCGTTTAAATTTAAACTGCCGTTTTCTATGGTAAGGACATTATCTACATCCAGCTTATCAAGCAGACTCCACTCTCCACCTACTCCGTCAAAGGTTAAGTTATTAAAAGTTGTTGTTCCCGATTGAATAGTTTTTCCACCAGGGTCTGTGCCGTCAAAAGTAACTGTGCCCGAAGTTGTAAATGTCGCGTTATTAGTGAAATTGCCGCCAATGTTTACCGATTTTGTGCCCGCGGCCAAGGTGCCTGTGCTTACAGTTAAGTTGCCGTTTACATCTAAGGGGCTGGCTAAACTCCAGCTGCCTGTGCCGTCAAAGGTTAAATTGTAAAAACCCACTTGCACCGCGTAGGTGGCGGTAAGGGTTCCTCCTACATCGCCGTCAAAAGTAACTGTGCCCGAAGTAGTGAATGTGTCAGAGTTAGTGAAATTACCGGCAAGGCTTACTGAGCTTGTGCCGCAGGCTAAAGTACCGCTGGTTATAGTTAAATTACCGTCTACGTCTAAAGAATCGGCTAAAGTCCAAACTCCGCCCGCGCCGGCAAAAATAAGATTATCAAAAATGCTTGAGCCGGAGAAAATAGTGCCTCCGGTTAAGCCGTTAAAGGTAACTACTCCGGGATTAGTAAATATTCCCTCGTTAGTAAAACTTTCCTCTAAGATAAGTTCGTATCCCGCGAGGTTGAAATTGTGTCCGGAGGCTATAGTGAGGGAAGCTGCCCTTATATCATTAGCTAAATTAACTTGCGGTGAGGTTGAGCCGGCAGTGATGCTAATCTTTCCTAAATTCTGCTTGGCCGCGGTATTATCGATAAAAGTTTTAGTGCCTTGAGGTGCCCAGGTTAAATTGGCAGAATTACTTTTCTGCCACTGGGAATCAGCACCTATGGTTAAATTTCCTTTCAAGGTGATTGCCGGGTCATAGGTGTCCCAATCAACGATACAATTGTCCACGGTAAGGTTACCATTAATCGTAAGAGCCTGGCCGCCGGCTGTTCCTAAAATTACTGTTCTGCCTCCTGATATTGGCCCGAGAATAAGATTATAGTAGGTATTTAATCCGGAGGCAGCGCTTAAATTAATAGAATCAGCGGCAGCATATTGAATAGTGTTGGGGGTATTGGTAGAAGTATCAAGGCTGCCTGCTCCGGTAAGAGGCGTGCCCGCGCCAATCAAAGTCAAAGAAGAATTCTCTCCCATAGTTACGGCATTAAAGGTATCAATAAATAAAGAGGTAGCTTGGACACTTCCGGAGATATTAAGATTAGGCGTTGACGCGCCGCCGGTTACCAGGACAACGCCTAAATCCTGAGAAGCTGCTGTTGTGTCAAACCATGTCTTTGTGCCCACAGGTGAAAATACTATCAGGGCCGTCCCTTGTTTCTGCCATACTGCCTGCGAACCTAAACTGAAATCTCCCCGGACAGTAAAAGTTGTATTCGCCCCAGGAGTAAATGTGCCGGCGCTTTGGGTGTAATTACCGTTTATTTCTAAATTATCGGAATCAGTAAATGAGCCTTGGCCGGAGATAATAAGGCTATAGTAGGTATTGCCGGCAGCTAATTCGGTATAATCAAGTCTGTCTCCGTAATACTCTATTGTCCCCGCAATTGTGTAATTGCTGAATCCGGTTAGGGTTTCCTCGTTTTTGAGCCTTAGAGTTCCTTGATTAGTAAAATCCCCGCTAAGGGTAAGGCCGTAACCTGCAAGATCAACCGTATGGCCGGAAGCAATATTTAAAGAAGCTACTCTGATGTCACTGGCTAAGCTAACTTGCGGTGAGTTTGTGCCGTTGGAAATTACTACTGCTCCTAAATCCTGCTTAAGAGGTGTATTATCAGTAAAGGTTTTAGAACCTTCTGCTGCCCAGGTAAAAGAGGAAGAATCACTCTTCTGCCAATAGGTACCAGAATTTATGGCTAAGTTGCCTTTTAGAATGATTGCCGGGTCATAAGTATTAACATTAAGGAAACACTCGCTAACCGTAAAGTCTCCGTTTACAGTAAGGGTTTGGCCGCTGGATGTGCCTAATGTGGCTGTTCCGGCTAAAGACATTTTTATTACTCTCCCCGGGGAAGTATTCGTCCCAAAGTAAAGATAATTATTAACCGTATCGATTAAGCCGGCGCGAAGATAATCCTCGCCTAAGCTTAAAGTTTGAGTGCGGCCCTGGGTAAAACTTGCTGTATTCAATTTAACTATTTTGCCAGCCTGAGTATTAGTGCCGAAATAAACAAAACCGCCGGCCGTATCTAATACTCCTGATGTAAGATAATCTTCCCCCGAATTTAAAGTTAGCGCTGCCGTCCGGCTGAAAGGGTCTAAATCAACCTTAATTACTTTGCCGGGAGAAGTATTGGTTCCGAAATAAGCGAAGCCGTTGGTTGTATCAATTACCCCGGAAGTAAGATAATCTTCTCCTTGGCTTGCCGGCAAAGTTACCGCGCTCGCTCTGCCAAAAGATGAGAGATTTATTTTAACTACTTTACCCGGGGAAGTATTAGTGCCGAAATAAGCAAAGCCGCCGGTTGTATCAATTACGCTTGAGGTAAGATTATTTTCTCCCGAATTTAAAGTTAGCGCTGCCACGCGGCTGAAATTTAACGGGTCAAGGTTTATTTTAATTACTTTGGCCGCGGAGGTATAAGTTCCAAAATAAGCAAAATCATTTTGCGCGTCAATTACCCCGGTATAAAAATAATCTTCTCCTGAATTTAATATTAACGCGGCTTCTCTGGTAAAATTAGCAAGATTAACCTTGATTACCTTAGCCGGGGCAGTATAAGTTCCAAAATAAGCAAACCCGGCCGCGGGGTCTATTACTGCTGAGTAAAGGTAATTTTCTCCCGAACCTAAAGTCAGTACTCCCACCCGGGTTAAATCGGAAAGCCGCACCTTAACCACGACGCCCGGGCTGAGTGCCATACCGAAATAGGCAAATCCCCCGGCTTCATCGATTACTGCCGAATAAGGATGATCTTCTCCTGCCTGAAAAGTAAGGCTGGCGGGTGAGGCGGGAGAAATCGGCCCTATGGTAAGATTATAATAAGCGTTTAAGGGTGAGGCAGCAGTTATGTTTGTCCCTGCCTCTCCGATATATTGAATGGTATTGGGAGTATAAGTAAGTGTATCCAGGCTGCCCCCTCCAGTAAGGGGAGTTCCCCCTCCGGTAAGTGCCAAAGAAGAATTTTCTCCCATAGTTACGGCATTAAAGGTGTCAATAAATAAAGAGGTGCTCTTTACGCTTCCTGAGATATTAAGATTAGGCGTTGATGAGCCGCCGGTTACCCGAACAACGCCTATGTCCTGTGAAGTTGCTGTAGTGTCAGACCAAGTTTTTGTGCCGGGGGATGAAAATATTGTTTCTGCGGTAGCAATTTTACTCCATACTGCCTGCCCGTTTAAGAATAAATTACCGACCAGAGTAACGGTTATATTTTCCCCCTGAACGAATGTGCCTCCGGATTGGATGAAATCACCATTTATTGTAAGCGATGAATTAGCAATAATTGAACCGCTGTAACCGGCCGTCAGATTTAATTTAGAAATCGTTACTGCCGCATCTAAGGTGCAATTGATTACGCCGGAATCAAAAACTGCCGCGTCCGCCGAAGCAGGTACGACAGAAGCAGGGCTGCCGCCTGAAACCCGCGACCAGTTATCACCATTATTCCAAATAGAATTGCTTGAAGCTATCCAGTAAAAGTAAGAAATAAATACCCAATTGCCGCTATTGCCTCCGGAATCAAGATAATCGCCTTCTACGGTTATTACTTCTCCCAGAGACTGTCCGTCTTTAACTTCTAAATGATAAACTGTCTGGGCACCGAGAGCATTTATCGCCCAGGCGCTGCCAGCGGTAATTGATTTTAATGCTACGCGGTTTGAAGGCTCACCGGCTAAGGTTAATTCCCCGGCAATAGTTTGGGTTGAACCCGGCTGAAACTGAAGAGTTTTATTCAAAGTCTGGCAGGTTAAATTATAAAAAGTGCTTGAGCCGTAAATTCGCGCTGGCTTATTTACATCGTCAAGGATAACTGTGCCGCTATTATGGTTAAACGTCCCACTGGGGTGATTAAAATTTCCGCCGATAGTCATTGTAGAAGGAGAATCAAAGGTTCCCGCGCTTTGAGTAAAATTGCCCCTTAGGTCTAAAGAAGAACTGGGAGTAAATGTGCCTGAGCCGGAAATAGTTAAATTATAATAGTTATCTCCTGTTGCCAACACTGAGTAATCACCACTGCCGGTATATTCCACGGTTCCTTGAGTTAAATCATTAGTAAAATCCGTTGAGAGTTGAGCGCCGGTCAACTTGAGTGTGCCGGAATTGGAAAAGGTTGCGGTAGGAGCGATTAAATTTTTATCTCCTAAGTCAAGCACACTTGCCGAAGATATAGTGAGGGCATCGCTAACTAAAAGGTCGTTACTGATAATGTGAACTGTGGTGGCGGAGGTATTAGAAATAATTAACTTCCAGAAGCTGCTTGTCCCCGGATTTAAGTTTTGCGTGCTTGTGCCGTCAAAATTGACCGTTGATGAACCGGCATCAAATGTTCCGGAATTTTCCCAGTTGCCGCCGACATTGATCGTCCAGGTCCTGGCCTGAACTTTGCCGGCAGTGAGAGTCCAGTTATTATTCACATCTAAATTAGCTGGCAGGCTCCAAATCGATGCGGCATTATTGAAGGCTAAATCATAGTAGGTATTGCTGGCAATTAATGTTGAGTAAGACCCTGCGCCGTAGTATTCCACTGTGCCGGAGTTGGTATCAAAAGTGGGTATGGTTACCGTCTCTGAGCCGATAAGCTTTAAAATGCCCTGGTTCTCAAAACTTGCTCCGGTTAAATCAAGGTTCTTTCCGTTCAAGTCAAGCGTGCCGTCTGTTATGGTTAAGGCGCTGTTTACATCCATCGCGTCCTGCAAAGTCCACACCCCGCCTGTGCCGTCTATGGTTAAGTTGTTAAAACTTGTGCCCGCGCTGGTGATGATATTGTCGGTGTCTGTGGCGTCAAATATAACCATGCTAGTTCCGGCATCAAACGTTCCGCCTGAATTTTCCCAGTTGCCGCCGACATTCACGTTAAATGTTCCTGCCTCTACTTTTCCGGCAGTGAGAATAAAATCATTGTTCACGTCTAAATTAGCCGGCAGGCTCCAAGTTGCCGCGGCATTATTAAAGGTTAAATCATAGTAGGCATTACCGGCGATTAATGTTGAATAAGAACCGCTGCCATAATATTCCACTGTGCCGGAGCTGGTATCAAAAGTAGGTATAGTTACCGTCTCTGAGCCGACAAGCTTTAAAATGCCGTCATTGGAAAAAACAGCGCCGGTTAAATCAAGGTTCTTTCCGTTTAAGTCTAATATGCCTTTGGTTATAACGAGGTTTGAGTTTACATCCAGGCTATCTTGCAGGTCCCACTCACCCCCTGCGCCGTTTATGATTAAATTGTTAAAGCTTGCGCCAGCGCTGGTTATGATATTGTCAGTATCAGTGGCGGTTAAGGTTACGGTGTAAGTTGCCGGTGTAAACGTTCCCTGATTGATGAAACTTCCCGGGATAGTGATATTTCCTCCTGGCTCATAGCTCTTAGCTGTCCAGATAAGGAAATCATTAGCGCCGGATATGGTTAAATTGCCTGCCTCTACCGAGTAGATTACATCGGTATCCGTAAGCAGGCCTTTGGCGGTATCAAAAACAGCATTGGTAACCGGGCCGGAACTTTCATAACGAGCAATAAGAGTATTTCCATAAATATCTAAGCCGGAAATGGTGTTCTCCTGGATTATTGTTAATAGATTCCCCTTTATAGTGTCTCCGGTAATATAAAGAAGAAGTGCGTCTCCTGCAGAAAAGCTGATGTTGGCAAAATTATAGTTACTGTCAGCGTCGGTAGTTACCGGCGCTTTACTTACCCCGTTGATTACCAATGCTATTTGCTTGCCGGAACCAATAAGAGTTAAACCCCTGTCAGAATAAACTGTCCCTGAGAGAAATAAAAGGTTGGTAAAATCCCAGTTTGTATTATTACCTGAGCTGAAAGAATTCGTTGGCCCAATAATAAGCGCGTTAACATTATTAGAATCTTTAACGTCCACGTAAGATACGCTGCGGCCGACTTGAGGGTCTATTTTCCATTGTTTTTCTAAATCCGTCCCGGTATCAAGAGTGCTTCTTAAGTTAATAAGGCTGCCTTCCGCGCCGGTTAAAGTTAAATTGTTAGTGATAGTTTGAGTCTTTGTTGCCTCAAATTTTAAGGTTTTACCCGCAGTCGCGCAGGTAAAATTATAAAATGTAGTTTCTCCGGAAATAGTAGAGATTTTATCAGCCGTATCAAAAATAACCGTGCCTGTGCCGCTTAGGACAGCCGCGCCGCTTGAGTTGGTGAAGTTACCGCCTACGGTAATGCTGTATGTTCCTGTGTTTAAACTGGGGGTGGTGATAAAAGTTAAGTTGTTATTTATATCTACGCCGGCGGTTAAAATATGCACACCTGCTGCTCCGGAGAAGATTAAGTTATAATAGTTATTCCCCGCGGCTAAGCCGGTGTAAGATGATATGCCGTAGTATTGGACTGTTCCTGAGTTGGTATCATTAGGAAAGGGCGAAGGAGATAAGGTTTCGCTTCCGATTAATTTTAGAATGCCGGCATTTTCAAATTGAGAACTGGCGGCCAAGGTAAGATTGTTCCCGTTTAAATCCAGAGTTGCTTGGGAATCGGTAATGCTAAGGTTGCCGCCTAAGCTCAAAGCATTGGCTAATTTATAGGTTCCTGCTCCGGCAAAAATTAAATGCCAGTAGGTATTGCCGGCAATAAGCGCCGGATACAAACCAGCGCCGTAATATTCCACTGTGCCGGAATTGGTGTCGTTAGGAAAAGGCGTGGGTGATAAAGTTTCTGAACCAAGAAGCCTTAATTTACCGGTGTTTGAAAAATTAGAAGTTACGGCCAAAGTAAGATTATTACCAGCTAAATCCAAGATGCCGGAGCTTATCGCAAGGTTACCGCCTAAGCTTAAAGCGCCGTTAGGAGAAAAAGAGTCTCCGCCTGAGGTAGAATTTATAATTAAGTGTTGATAACTGTTACCGTAATTAAGCGAGGCGTAATTTATGCTGTCTTTACCTATATACTCTACAGTCCCTGAATTAACGTCTTTGGTAAAGGTTAAAACTTCACCTCCCTGGACTCTTAATGTCCCATCATTAGAGAACGTTCCGCCCACAGTTAAGTTGCAATCATTAGTAACGAAAATCCCCTGGTTGATATTTAAACTGCCGCCGATATTAAAACTATTTAATTGAGTTACTAACCCGCTGGCCTTATCCACTGTCCAGGTTCCATATTGGATGTATCCCGCGGTTTGAGTTATGGCTTGATCTTGAGTCCCGTTAAGGTTGAGATTTGCCCGCATATAAGCGTCAGCATCGTTTAAGGTAAAATTACCGGCTAAATTAATTGTAAAGTTAGCGCTTGAGGGATGACCAAAATAAATCACTCCTGTCTGTGAAGTGAGAGGAAAACTTAAATTGCCGAGGACAGTAATTGTCGGTGAGGAAGAACCGTAAACATTGTAGTAATAATTAGATGGGTGTTCATTCTCGACGGTTAAATCATTAGCTACAGTGAAGCCATCATAAAGCCAAAGAATATTACCGTTACCACCCGCAGTCTTATTAAATACTAGATTATAGAAAGTCATACCTGCGGTAGTGATATTGAGGCTACCGTTAGCTAAGAAGGTAACTGTGCCGTTATTGTGGTTGAATGTTCCGCCAGTGCGGTTGAAGGTACCGGTTATGTAGAGATTGCCTGAAGGGGCATTAAAGATGCCTCCGCTTTGAGTGAACCTGTTAAAGGTGATTGTGCTCGTTGAGCCATTAAATGTGCCTGCAGATTGACTAAAAGCATTGGCAGTTAAGTCAGTGGCTAAGATTAATTCCCCTGTGGTTTTTGAAACCGCTAATTCATAAATATTTCCCGCGGTATGGTTGATAGTTTGATTGGTAATGCCGCTAAAATTAACCTTGGCATAACAATAAGCCTCGTTATCGTTCATTGT
>JAHJHM010000053.1 GCA_018823915.1 Candidatus Omnitrophota bacterium | reverse complement strand
GTAAGAAAAAATCTTACATTTTTTAATTCATCTTTTAGTATATTTATTAACTTTTCAAAATAAGAAAGCGGCCAGTTCTTCGGAGACCAA
This sequence comes from Candidatus Omnitrophota bacterium, assembly GCA_018823915.1. GTDB lineage: Bacteria > Omnitrophota > Gorgyraeia > Duberdicusellales > 4484-171 > JAHJHM01. The sequence goes on along the minus strand of JAHJHM010000053.1, from coordinate 2,056 downwards.
TTAGTAAGGGGATTTATAGCAATTAAGTAATCGAAGCCGCAAGCTCTCTCTCTTAGAATATTATCTGCCCAATTTCTCTCTTTTAGAGAGGGATGCGCTTGACAGTTTTTATCTTCAACTTTTATTCCTATTTTTTCTAATATCCTTAAATAATAGTCTTGTTTATGAATGGTATTTATATTCAGGGGAGGTATTTTTTTTGTAAGCAGACATGAACGTTTTTTAGAGGCATACCCTATCCTTATTTTTATTCCCGCAAGAAACATAAGGAGGGCCCTTGTGAATGAACGATGCAGGAGAATTGCCATGTCGTACTTTTTGGATTTTAATTTTTGTATAAAAAGTATCTTTTTTCGCAAGCTTCTATCTTCTCCGCGCTCATTAAATTCAATTATTTCATCAACAAAAGGATTGTTGTGTAAGACGCCCGCACAACTTTTAGAAACGACACAGCCTATGAGGCAATCCTTAAAATTATTTTTTAGTGCTTTAAATGCAGGGGTGGTAAAAACAACATCTCCCAGCCAGTTGGGTTCAAACACCAAAATCCTCATCATAATTTAAAGATCATTAAAAATATTATGTATAATCAATGAGATGTGTTTGTAGTTCTTTGAAGATTTTGAATTTTGATTTGCCATTTTGCATTTTGACTTTTGCATTTTGAATTTACTGGAGTTTCCTTGTCAGGAATTTTGCGGAAACTCCAGATTTAATACCTCTTGATAGATCTCTATGAATTCCATAACTTTTTTAGAAAAATCAAATTTTTCTATTACTTGTTTCCGGGAATTTTTTGATATTTTACTTCTTAAGCTAGGGTTTTCCATAAGCATGTTTACGGCTTGGGCAATTTTTTCTGAGTTTTCCCGAGGAACGAGTACCCCTGTATTAAGATGCGAGACGAGTATTTTTAATCCTCCTATTTCTGATACAATGCAAGGAAGGCCAAAATACTGGGCTTCAGCAACAGATAGTCCAAATGGCTCTTCTTGGGAGGGCAGGCAAAAGATATCAACAGCTTTTAGGAAACAGGAGAGTTCAGTATTTTTTATTATTTTAAACCTTTCTGCTATACCCAATTTTTCAGCAAGATTTAATAAATTTTGCTCTTCCTTACCTTTTCCTAAGATATATAAATAAGCATGAGGGTATTTTTTAAGTATAAGAGGCATGCTCATAAGAAGATATTTGAAACCTTTTACCTCAGATAGTCTTCCTGAACTGCCAATCTTAGGATAACCGTTCAATCGCATGCTTAAACCTTTTTCTTCTAATCTTTCCAGGTCAATGCCGGAGATAATTACTTTCACTTTGTTCTTATCTGCCCCGAATATATTTATTAAATCATTTTTTACCTCTGGAGTAATAGCTATAGACCTTTCTCCTTGCGCTTTGAAGATTTTTCTCCCCCAACGCAATTTGTTTTTAGGGTAGAATCCGTGGAAATTGGCAATATGAGGAACTCCCGATAGTTTGCTGAATATTTGAGAAAGCAGCTGTGCAACTCTGGTATGAGAATGAATAATCTGAAAGTTAAATTCTTTTTTGATTTTGTAGAGTTGATAAATAGATAAACCAAGTTTTGGCGAGATTTCACATTTTGTGTTTATATTTATTCTGAAAACTTTAGCCCCTAATTTTTGAAATTTTTCTTCCCAGCTTCCTCCGCTTGAAGCTATTCCTACGCTAATCTTATTCCTTAAGAGATATTTTGTTAGAGTATATGCATAGGTAGTTATTCCACCTATATTAAGGTGAGTTAGTGTTTGTAGCACTTTCATCTCAAATTTTGCTCCTGGTAATCCAACAGGCCCTTGGTTTGCTGGGTAGGCCGTGAGGAATATTTAGGAATTTTCTTGCCCTATTGTATAATGTAATGTATCATAAAAACCATAAATGTCTACCCAAATGGGTAAATAGTCAGTAAAGCACATATTATTGCAAAGTGCAAAGTGAAAAATGAAAAATGAAAAATGCAGAATGAGCTTAGTGAACGATTGTTAAATTTTGCCGCTGATGTTATCAAATTAGTTATTCAGCTTAACAAAACTGC
>JAHJHM010000052.1 GCA_018823915.1 Candidatus Omnitrophota bacterium | reverse complement strand
CTTTTGCAATTTGCATTTTGCATTTTGCACTGAATATTCAGAAAAATTTAGACGTGGTTCACTGAATATTTACCCCATATTGGGATGTTTTCTATGCGCTCAGTTTTGAATATTTTTTTTCTTGTAGTTGTTTTTTTAGCCGCTCAAAGAGTATACTCTCAAGAAAGGATTAAGGATTTCTACCTTTCTAATTATAAAGAAGACGGCTCACAAGATTGGGAAATGCAAGGAGTTGAAGCAACCGTTCACAACGAGAACGTAGACATTGACAAAATGAAAGCAAAGTATTATACAGAAGGAGATACCATTACTGTCCAATCAGAGAAAGCAAAGTTGAATAAAAAGAATTTGGACGTTTTTCTTAAAGATAATGTGCACATAGAAAATTCTCAAGGAGCAAAATTGCTTACGGATTCTTTAAATTGGAAGAAAGAAGCTAATTCAGTTAAGACAGATGATTGGGTGGAAGTTACCAATGAATCTATGCAGATAAAAGCAAAAGGGTTAGCCGCGGATACTCAGCTTAAAAAAGTTGATTTTCAAAAAGATGTAGAAGCAAAACTTTCCCAAGAAGGAAGGGAGTCTATTATTATTACTTGCACCGGCCCCCTAGAGATTGAAGGCAATGAAGGCAAGGCAGTTTTTAATGATAATGTGGTTGTAGAGCATACCCAAGGCAAGATGTTTTCTGATAAAGCTACCGTATTTTTCGATAATAAAGAAAAAAAGATATTAAAAATAGTTTCTTCAGGCCATGTTAAGATAGTAAAGGATGATAATGTTACTTTTGCCCAAAAAGCAACTTATCTGGGTAATGAGCAGCGGATAGTTTTAGAAGGAAGCCCCCGGTTGATTTATTTTCCCAAGGAAGGTGAAAAAGTTCCTAAGTTTTAATCAATGAGACTTCTTGAAATTAATGATTTAGCTAAGTCTTACGGCGGCAGGAAAGTGGTAAAGGGAGTGTCTCTTTCTGTAAGAAGGGGAGAAATTGTGGGTTTGCTCGGGCCTAATGGAGCAGGTAAAACCACTTGCTTTTATATGATTGTGGGGATAATTCCTCTTGATCAAGGAAAAATCTTATTTGACAATCAAGACTTAACACATCTTCCTATTCATATAAGAGCGCGATATGGAGTGGGCTATCTTTCTCAGGAGCCGTCAGCTTTTAGAAAACTTACTGTGGAAGAAAATATAATGGCAATTTTAGAAACTCTTTCTTTGCCAAGAGGAGAAAGACACAGGCGGCTAGAAGGGCTCCTGAAGGAATTAAATATTGAGCATTTAAGAAAAAATAAAGCTTATACTTTAAGTGGAGGAGAAATGCGGCGGTTAGAAATCACCCGCGCTTTAGTGACTAACCCGTCTTTTCTTCTTTTAGATGAACCTTTCTCCGGAATTGACCCTATTGTCGTGGGAGAGGCAAAAGAAATAATTATCGATTTAAAAAGAAAAGGAATCGGTATTCTTTTAACCGACCATAATGCCAGAGAAACGCTTTCTATAACCGATAGAGCATATTTAATCGCTGAAGGCAAAATTTTAATTTCCGGAACATCGAAGGATTTAATAAACGACCCTAAAGCAAGAGAGATTTATTTAGGGAAGAATTTTAATATGTGATATGAAAATAGAAGTAAAAAAAATAGATAAGCTAAAAAGAGCAGCCAGGATAGATATCAGCGGCGAGGAATTTCTAAATAAAAAGAAAGAGATTTATCAGGAAATAGCCAAGAAACTTAAAACCCCTGGATTTAGGCCGGGGAAGGTTCCCGTAGATGTTTTGGAGAGATATCATGGCAAAGTTTTAAGGGCGGAATTCCTGGAGAAAACCTTGCCTTATTATTACCAAAAGGCTTTAGAAGAAAATAATTTGAAACCCGCCGGCTCTCCCCGTATTTATGATGTGGAGATTGATGAGAAAAAGTTATCTTTTTCTGCCGAATTTGAAATCCAGCCGGATATAGAACTCAAAGAAGATGATTATAAGGGAATAAAAGTTAAAACCAAGACTGTTGTGGTAGAGGAAATCGAAATAGAGAAAGTTATTACTAACTTAAAGGAAGAGGTGAAAAAAATAATTAAGAAAGACTTAAATGATGAAGGGTTAGCAAAATGGGCAGGGTATCCTCATCTAGAAAATTTTAGAGAAGCTATTCGAGGGAAAGTTTATTTAGAGAAGTTAAGTACGAGACGGCAGAAAATAGAAAATCAGGTTGTTGTTCATCTCTTGGGAAGGATAAAAATAGAAGTTCCTGATAGTGAAGCTAAACGCTGTCATAAGGAGTTAGTAGATAGAGAGGTGTATGCCTTGCAATTAAGAGGGGTTCCCCAAGCAGATATAGAAAAGTATAAAAAAGATATAGATGAAAAGTTTAAACCGATTGCTAATGAACAAGTAAAGATTTCATATATACTAAAGGCTATAGCCGATGCAGAACTAATAGAGGCAGGGGATAATTTAGGAGAAGTCATTTTAGGATTTATTCTAAGTCAGGCACAATACGAGGAATAATAAAGGAGGAGATTAAGATGAATAATCAATATGTTCCTATTGTTATTGAAAAAACAGGCCAGGTTGAGCGCGCTTATGATATTTATTCCCGTTTACTCAAAGATAGGATAATTTTTGCCGGAACTCCCATTGATGATAATGTTGCTAATGTAATAATTGCCCAGCTGCTATTTTTACAAATGGAGGATGCGAATAAAGATATTAATCTTTATATAAATACACCGGGAGGAGCAATCACAGCCGGCTTGGCTATTTATGATACGATGCAATTCGTAAAATGTGACGTGGCAACTTATTGTGTGGGTCAGGCTGCTTCTTTAGGGGCACTTCTTCTTTGTGCTGGGGCAAAGGAGAAAAGATCCGTTTTGCCTAATTCCCGCGTTATGATTCATCAGCCATGGGGTGGAGTCCAGGGGAGTGCTGAGGACATTTCCCGTCAGACCAAAGAAATTTTGCGGTTGCGAGAAAGGGTGAATGAAATTCTTTCTTTTCATACAGGGCAACCGATAAAAAAAATAAAAGAGGATACGGATAGAGATTATTTTATGAGCGCGAATGAAGCAAAAGAGTATGGAATAGTGGATGAAGTGGTTATGCCGACAAGCCAAGTTAAGAAGAAGTAAGACCCCTCCTTCAAAGGTATCAGGAGGGTCTATCCCTATGGATAAGGAGGAGACAAAAATGAAGCGTAAATATTTAATGACTCCAGGTCCCTCACCGGTGCCTTCGTTTGCAAGGGAGGCGCTATCAAGAGAAATAATTCATCATCGTACTCCCGAATTTCGCCAGATTTTAAACGAAGTCAATGAAGGTTTAAAATGTGTTTTCTGCACAAAAAATCCAGTGCTAATTTTTGCTTCTTCAGGAACAGGCGCAATGCAGGCAGCAGTAAATAATTTTTTTTCATTGGGAGATAAAGTAGTGGCAGTTTGCGGGGGAAAATTCGGCGAAAGATGGCGCGATATCGCAAAGAGCTTTGGCTTAGATGTTGTTGAGATGGAAGTTGAGTGGGGAGCAGCGCCAGCCATAGAAGATTTAAGGAAGATATTAGACGCGAATAAGGATGTAAAAGGAGTTTTTACGACTTTGTGTGAAACCTCTACGGCTACAGTTTATGACATTGAAGCCATAGGGAGAGTTACCAAAGAAAAAAATCTCCTTTTAATAGTAGACGCGATTAGCGGTTTAGGGCAGGATAAATTATTCCCTGATGAATGGGCGGTTGATGTCGTGGTATGCGGATCTCAGAAAGGTTTTATGCTTCCTCCCGGCCTTTCTTTCCTTAGCTTAAGCCGAAAAGCGCAAGATTTTATGAAAAACTCAAATTTACCCAAGTACTACTTTGATTTAAACAAAGCTTTAAAAAGTTATGAAAAAGAAGATACTCCTTATACGCCCGCAGTGTCTTTAATCGTGGGGTTAAGAGAGGTAATGAGTGAGATAAGTAAAGAAGGAATAGAAAAAAGGTGGGAGAGATTTAAAATGATGGCTAACGCAGCGGGCGAGGCAGCTCGCGCCTTAGGCTTAGAAATTTTCTCAAAACGGCCTTCAGCTTCCCTAACGGCAATCATTTCTCCTCCTGGAATAAAATCTTCAGATATTGTGAAAACTTTAAGAAAAGAATACGGAGTCAGCATTGCTGCCGGTCAGGATAGCATTAAGGATAAGATTTTTAGGATTGCTCATATGGGCTGGATAAATGAACAGGACTTAATTATGTGTTTTTCTCTTTTAGAAAAAGTGTTAAAGGATTTAGGATATAAATTTAAAATCGGCGCGTCAATATCTAGATTACAGGAGGTTTTTTATGGTTAGAGAATTCCGGGGACAGAGATGCCGGCGGAAAAATCAGAAGTGACAGAAAAAAGGGGACGGTTCTATTTTCTTGACGATTATTCACCATCTAACTTTCAAAGAAAGTAGATGGGTAAAGACGACTGTTATTTTGCCTGCTCAAAAATGGAATATTAGGGGTAAGGTTATTTTATCCGCTTGGGAGAGACCGTAATCTTTTAACGGCTTCCACATAAACTTTCATATCTTCGCGTTTGCCAATGGACCAAATGATTACTTTTTTATTCTTCTCATCTAATTGATAGACGATTCTGTATTTCTTTTGAGAGAAATACAACTTCTGAAAGCCGGTAAGATCCAAACCAGCCTTCTTCCCTAAAGGTAAGCCTAATTGAGGGGATTTTTTTAGTTTCTTTAGTTGAGTAAAGGCATGTTTTTGAAGAGCATGGTCTAACTTATCAAATTCTTCTTCGGCTTCCGGCTTCCAAATTAGGTTATAATCCATATTTCTCTCGAAGTTTGTCTAAGGAAAGTTTCTTTTCTGGGCTGGCTTTTCTTTTCTGCACCATATCGTAGATAGCCAAGTGTTCAAGTAAATCTTTTAATTCAACTAACTGATTTTTCATCTTTTCATAGCGGTTGTAGGCTATTAATACCGCCTCAGGAGAGTTACGCTTAAAGATGAAGATATCGTGATCGCAAAGGTCAGTTTTTAAATAAGTGCCAAAGGAACGGATTAAATCCGTACTGCTTACTATTTGACTTTTTTCAAATTTAATGCTCATGTTATCCTCCTAATTCGAAGCATAGTACATATTAAAATCTAATTTCCATATTAAGTTTAACATGTATTTCGAGAAAGGGCAACCTACTTTTGAAAAATTTTTATCCGCCTGCGCGAAAGCCCACAACTTCATTATCCCAAAAAATGCAAACGCATTTTTCGGGATAATGGAATACGCGAGGTATGCTAACAGTTATAACTTAAGAAAGAGCCTTTTTTCAAAGATTATTTTTGAAAGGAAAAGATGAGACAGGATATTTGCTAATTATCTTTTTATATGATAGAATTGCTTTCAATCAATGAGGCTTAGTCCGGCAAAATGTAAAATGTCAGGGGATCGGGTTAAATTCTTCGCAGCTTGTTGCGGGGAGTAGGGTGTGCAATCGGCGCGTCAATATCTAAGTTGCAGGAGGTGTTTTATGGTTAGAGTGTTGGTTTCGGATAAGTTATCAGATGAAGGAGTAAAGATTTTAGAGGACGTCGGTTTTAGTGTAGATTGTAAGTATAAATTGTCTCCTGATGAGTTAAAGAAGATAATCGGAGAGTATCAGGCAATAGCTATCCGCAGCGGCACGCGCCTTACTAAAGATGTAATTGAGCGCGCTAACAATTTAAAAATTATCGGCCGGGCGGGAGTTGGCGTAGACAATGTTGACGTTGATGCAGCTACTAAGAAGGGGATAATCGTAATGAACGCTCCCGGAGGTAATACTATTTCTACTTGTGAGCAGACCTTCGCGCTTATTTTAGCTTGTGCCAGAAATACCCCATATGCTTATGTTTCTTTGAAAAATAAACAGTGGGAGCGCTCTAAATTTAAAGGAGTAGAATTGTACTCGAAGATTCTGGGAATAATTGGCCTGGGAAGAATTGGTAAAGAAGTGGCCAAGCGCGGCCTTGCCTTCGGAATGGAGGTTTTGGTTTATGATCCTTTTGTATCCGAAGAATTAGCCGGGAAAGCAGGAGCTAAATTAGCGGAACTTACCGAGCTGCTTAAGAATTCCGATTTTATCACCATCCATACCCCTTTGACTCCACAGACCAAGAGCCTGATCTCATCTAAGGAGTTTTCTCTAATGAAACCAAAGGCTTTTATTGTAAATTGTGCCCGGGGAGGGATAATTGATGAAGATGCTTTATACCAAACCCTAAAAGAGAAAAAAATTGCCGGTGCCGCCCTTGATGTATTTTCTAAAGAGCCTGTAACAAATTTTAAACTTTTAGAACTAGATAATCTTATTGTAACTCCTCATTTGGGTGCTTCAACTGAGGAAGCCCAGGCTAACGTGGCTGTTGAAATCGCTCATTGCATAAAAGACGCCCTTTTAGGTAAAGCAATAAGAAATGCCGTTAATTATGTTCAACTTGACGCGGAAACTTACAAAATTATTGAGCCTTACTCTAAGCTTTCTGAGAAGATGGGAAAATTTACATCCCAACTGGTTAAAGGAGGAGTAAAAGAGATAAAGATATCTTATTTGGGAGAGATTTCTTCCTACAAAGTTGATGTGCTGGGCGCCGCGTTCGTAAAGGGATTTTTTTCCAATCAATTAGAGAGTGATGTAAATTATATTAATGCCCTGGAGATTGCTAAGGCAAGAGGGGTTAAGGTAGAGCAAATAAAGAGAAGCCAAGAACAGGAATACGTCAACTCCATAAAAGTAGAAGTTATTACTGATAAAGAGAAAAAGATTTTAGAAGGAACACTTTTTGCCAATAAAGAATCTCGTTTTGTTAAGATGGATGATGTTTATGTCGAAATTGCACCTTCAGAGTTTATGCTGGTAATTAATAACCAGGATAAACCGGGTGTCATTGGGTTTTTAGGGACAGTTTTAGGAGAGCATAAGATAAATATCGCCAATATGAGTTTAGGCAGATGTACCCTTGAAAAAACAGCTTTAACCATTCTTAATTTGGATGCCCCTTTAAGTGAGGAAGTAATAAAGGAAATTTCTTCCCATCCTAGCATAGTCTCTTTGAAATTTGTAACATTGTAACCACACCTGTCGCCAGGTGTGGATTGCACAGATTAAAGACTACAAATTACCGCGAATTAAAGAGAGAAAAGATGTTAATTTTTAAAAGGCTTTCATTCTTCATTTTTCATTTCTCATTCTTATTCTTCATTTTTCATTTAACTGGTTATCCTCAAGATCCCAAAACCCCTGCATCAAAGTGTGCATCGTGCGAAGCAAAAAAAATAAAAGCAAAAAAAGAGGTTCAAGAAATAAAAGAAGGAAAACATGAAGTTATCTTAATTACTGATAAAGAATGCCCTTTTTGCTCTATAGAGGCGCCCAAAAAATTTCTTAAAGACACCTTTGCCGGGATAGATTTCAAAATTCTCCATTATCAGGACAAGACGGCAGAAGAAATTATAAAAAAACATGGTATAGAAAGTTTGCCTCTTTTTATCCTTCCTTCCCGGATAAAGGAAGAGAAAGAATTTCCGAAAATTGCTAATTTCCTAGAGGAGAAGGAGGGAAACCTTTTTTTAAAGAAAGAATTATCAGGAGTTTTTTTCTTTCTTAACAGAAGAGAAATCCCCCAAAAGATCGACTTTTTTTTAGATTTTTATGAACGAGGTACGGAAAAAATCTTTAAGGATTTACTGGATTTTTCTAAAAGTAATAAGATTACTTTAAGTGCCCATTTTATTATTTCTCGAAAGTTTAAAGGGCAGCATCCGGAGGCAGAGATAAATATAGCCTTAGCCACAAGAAAACTTTATCCCCGTAAATTTTTTACGTATCTTGAGGAACGCCTAACGGATATAAATATAACCGGCATATCTTGGCCGGAGTCGGCGGCAGAAGCGGGCATAAATTATAAAAAAATAAAAAAATTCGTGAAGTCCAAAATGACGGAGCAGTTATTTGCCGAAAATCAAGAATTCCTTAAAGAGTTGGAAATAAGCGAGGGAAATGTTATTCTCATAAATAATAACCGATTATTTAGGGCATTCGCGGTAAATAAAGAGGAATTAAAAGAGTTTTTTAACACCATACCATCGCCTATACAGTAATGATGTGATAGCTGGGGGCGCAAGGAAACAGAAGCAATGAATACTGTAGTTGTGGGGTTACAATGGGGAGATGAGGGTAAAGGTAAAATTATTGATTATTTAGCCAAGGATGCCGACATTATTGTTCGCTTCCAAGGAGGGAACAATGCCGGACATACAGTAGTAATTGACGGTAAAAAATTTGTTTTCCATCTTATTCCTTCGGGGATATTAAGGAAAGGAAAAGTGTGTGTTATCGGTAATGGAGTGGTTATTGACCCTAAAGTTTTAATTGAAGAGATAAGTTATTTAAGAAAAAAAGGAGTAGAGGTGTCTCCCCGAAATTTAAAGATATCTTTACTATCTCACCTGATTATGCCTTATCATCGTGTTATGGATGCTTTTAGAGAGGGAAAGCGGATACAGAAAATAGGTACAACTAAAAGAGGAATCGGGCCTTGTTATGTAGATAAATTTTCCCGCTGCGGGATAAGAGTGGTAGATCTTATAAATCCTAAAAAGTTCGCTTTTAAGCTAAAAGATAACCTAAAAGAAAAGAACCCTTTATTCCACGAAGTTTACGGCCGTTCTTATTTTTCTTTTAAGGATATTTTTGAAGAATATTCTCAATATGCTAAGTTTCTTAAGCCTTATTGCTGCGATTCGGTTGATTTCTTATACACTAACCAAAATAAGCGCTTTCTCTTTGAAGGAGCGCAAGGTACATTTTTAGATATAGATTTTGGAACTTACCCTTTTGTAACTTCTTCTCATACTATAGCCGGTAATGCTTCCTTAGGCAGCGGGGCTCCGTTTATAAAAATTGACAGGATAATTGGAGTAGCCAAAGCATATACTACTCGCGTAGGAGAGGGCCCTTTCCCTACTGAACTTAAGGGGAGTTTAGATGACTATTTTCGAAAGACCGGTAAAGAGTTTGGAGCAACAACGCAAAGAGCCAGAAGGTGCGGCTGGTTAGATTTAGAAATTTTAAGGCGTGCCTGCCTATTAAATAATGTTAACGAGGTGGCGCTTACTAAAATAGATGTACTGGATAGCTTAAAGGAAATTAAATTCTGTATAAATTATAAGGGGCATAAAAAGAGAAGTTTTTCCTTCTGTGATTTAGCTTTAGTTGAGCCAAAGTATGAGAAGATAAAAGGATGGTTTAAAGAAACGATTAACGTAAGAGAATACAGTGAATTGCCTATTTTGGCTAGACAGTATATATCTATTATAGAGAAAACTTTAAATAAAAAAGTGAAATTCATCTCTGTGGGAGAAAGAAGAGAAGCAATTATAAAGAGATAGTTAATAACTAAAAAACATGTTAAACTCTAAACTCGAAACCCTAAATTCTAAACAAACCCAAAACCCAAATTCTCCAAATCTAAAACTTCTAGTTTGGAGTTTTGGGTTTTACCCATTTTTGAGTTTATTTAGAGTTTAATAGTTTAGAGCTTAGGTAATAATTTGGGGAGGTTTTATGGGATACTTAGTATTTGTTTTAATTAGTGCGTTAATTGCTTTAGGGTTTTGTGTTATTCTTACTCGCTGGATCTTTAAACAACCTCAAGGTACGGCAAAGATGAAAGAGATATCCGGATATATTAAAGAAGGGGCAAAAGACTACCTTAAGCAGCAATACAGAGTGGTAGGCGTATTTTTTATCATCGTATTTTTTATTCTTTTTTTAATGGGGATTCGCGGCTTTTTAAGTATTTTTGTTTCTTTTGCTTTTATTAGCGGAGGTATTTGCTCTGCCCTTTGCGGATGGATAGGAATGTATATTGCTACCTCTTCAAACAGCCGTACGGCTCATGCAGCAAAGAAAAGTTTAAACTCAGGATTAAAAATTGCTTTTTCCGCGGGTACGATTATGGGGTTGGTGGTAGTGGGATTAGCATTATTTTATTTATCGGGATGGTTTTGGTTTTTAAAATGGTGGTACGCGAGAGGGAGTTGTTCGGGGTGTAGTAATATTGACAGTTTAACAACAATTACTTCTACAATGTTATGTTTTGGGATGGGAGCTTCTTGTTATGCCCTTTTTGCCCGTGTAGGAGGAGGAATATATACTAAAGCAGCTGACGTGGGAGCGGATTTGGTAGGTAAGATAGAGGCGGGGATTCCTGAAGATGATCCGCGCAACCCGGCAGTAATCGCTGATCAAGTAGGAGATAATGTGGGTGATGTTGCCGGCATGGGCGCGGATCTTTATGAATCTTACGTTGATTCTTTAGTTGCCGCTATGGCTTTAGCTGTTACTGCCGGTTTAGGCTTAAATGGAGTTTTATTGCCTTTAGTCTTAGGGGCTTTGGGCGCAATTGCCTCAGTAGTTGGCTATTTTTTTGTAAAGACAAAGAAAGAATCGCAGAAAGACTTAATTTTTGCTTTACGAAAAGGAGTATTCTCAACTGCTTTTCTCGTTAGCATATTTTCTTTGTTTTTTATCTTCAGCTTGTTAGGAAAAGGTTTTATCGGGGTATGGCTGGCAGTGATTTGCGGTTTGGGAGGAGGAATTCTTCTGGGCCTTTTTACCGAATACTTTACTTCCACATCTTTTTCCCCTGTTCAAAAGCTCGCTAAGAGCAGTTCTTTCGGCCCGGCAACAGTGGTGATTGGAGGGATATCATTGGGGATGGCTTCTACTATTTGGCCCATTCTCCTAGTTTGTTTAGTGATTTTTCTTAGTTTTTATTTTGCCGGCAGCGGTAACTATAGTTTAGGGCTTTATGGTATAGGTATTGCCAGTGTAGGATTACTTTCTACTTTAGGTACAACCTTAGCTTCTGATGCTTACGGCCCGGTAGCAGATAACGCCGGAGGGATTGCTGAGATGTCTGGTTTAGATAAAGAAGTCAGAGTTAAAACTGATCAGTTAGATTCTTTAGGCAATACCACCGCAGCTACGGGAAAGGGTTTTGCTATCGGAAGCGCCGCCTTAACCACCTTAGTTTTAATCGTTGCATACAAAGAGAATGTTCTTCTTTTAGGGGGTAGGATAGAGCTTTCTCTTCTTAATGTAAGGCTTTTAATCGGGCTGCTTATAGGGGGAATGCTACCTTTTGCTTTTTGCTCTTTAACCCTAAATGCCGTAGCAGAGGCCGCAGGGTTTATTGTTGAAGAAGTAAGAAGGCAATTTCGCCAAATCAAGGGCCTCTTGGAAGGTACGGCAAAGGCTGATTATTCTACCTGTGTTAAAATTACCACTCAAACTGCCCAGAAGAAAATGATCGCCCCTGCGCTTTTGGCTTTAATCGCGCCTATTCTTGTAGGTTTAATCTTTGGCGCGGAGGCAGTAGCCGGCCTTCTTGTTGGTTCATTGATCTCCGGATTTGTTTTGGCAGTAATGATGGCTAACTCAGGAGGAGCTTGGGATAATGCCAAGAAGTTTATTGAGGCGGGAAATTTAGGAGGCAAAGGCTCATTAGCTCACAAAGCGGCAGTAGTGGGCGATACAATAGGAGATCCTTTTAAAGATACTGCCGGCCCCTCTCTTAATATTCTTCTTAAACTTATGGCTATGGTAGCGATTACTTTTACCCCTCTTATTATAAATTACTCTCTCTTTAAGTGATCAATGCAGTGAAGAATAAAAAAAAGATTGTTATTTTAGGGGCAGGGCTTTCGGGATTATCTACCGGATATTTTTTAAAGGAAAAAGGCAGAAGGTTTAAAATATTTGAAAAAAAGAGAGAATGCGGGGGCCTCTGCCGTTCTTTTAAAAGAGACGGGTTTACTTTTGATTTTAGCGGACATCTATTACATTTTAGAACTTCCAAAATCTCATCTTTAGTTAGGGGCTTTTTAGGAAATAATTTAATAAAACATAGAAGAAATGCCTATGTTTATGCTTTTAATAAATTTATCCCTTACCCTTTTCAGGTTAATTTTTACCATTTACCCAAGAAACAAGTTTATGAATGCCTCCGGGGATTTATTGAAGCATGTAGTAATGGGAAGAATTTTGTAAAAAATGATAGTTTTTTAGGCTGGATAAATAAGATATTCGGCCCTGGAATCGCCAAGCATTTTATGATTCCCTACAATTTGAAATTCTGGAAGACTCCCTTAGAAGAGCTTTCTTCTGACTGGGTAGATAGATTTGTAATAACCCCGTCCTTAAAAGATATTCTCGTGGCAGGAGGTAAGAAAACAAAAAATTTAGGGTATCACGCTTGTTTTTGGTATCCCAAAAAAGGAGGGATAGAGGAATTAATTAAGGGTTTTACTTCTAACCTAGAAGGTATTCATTTAAGCCAAGAAGTAGTAGAAATCGATTTAGACAAAAGAGAAGTAAAATTCAAAGATGGCGGTAAAGAAAGGTTTGGTAGTTTGTTTTCCAGCATTCCTTTACCAGTGCTTAGTAGAATTATCAAGGGTTTGCCTAAGAATATCTTATCTGATTTTAAAAAGTTAAAATGGCTGTCTATTCTTAATGTTAATTTTGGAATAGAAGGAAAGGTTCAACCAGAACGACATTGGATTTATTTTCCTCAAAAAGATGTTTCTTTTTTTCGAGCAGGGCTTTTTCATAATTTTTCTTCAACTCTTGCTCCTTGCGGGAAATCTTCTCTTTATACCGATGTATCTTACACTAAAGATAGCCCGATTGATAAAAAAAATATTGCTTCCCGCATCAAGAAAGATTTAAAAAAAGTAGGCTTAATTTCTTCTGGGCATAAAATAGTTACCCAAAATGTGAATGATGTAGAATATGCGTATCCGATTTATGATAGAAATTACAATTTAGCCAGAGCCAATATCATGAAATTCTTATCGAAAAATAATATTACCTCCTGCGGCCGTTTTGGCAGTTGGCGATATATGTCAATGGAAGATGTGATTTTAGAAAGTGAAGAAACAACAGGGAAAATAGCATAGTGTGAGTTAATTTGCGTTGCTTATTTGTTTGAAAAACCGAAAAACAAATGGTACAATAAAGATAAAAGCCCTGCTTGTCTCGTGAGTAGGTAAAAAGCTACAGCTAATGCCAATTTAAGGGAGCCAAATTTTCTTTTCGAAAACCTCGATAAAGATGCGGTGCCCACTTTGTGAAAGGGACTGATAGCAGCCCACCTGCCACGGACAAACGCAGGGTTTTATTTTTTGTTTGCTTTTTTGTTTTTCCTTGTTTTTCGTGCCGACTGTGGTAAAATCAGTAAATAGAAGAAGAGATACTGCAATTCTAACCTGTGGGATTATATGATGATTAAAGAGATAGCCGTACCGAAATTAAAGGATCCTATTTTTATCGCTGCTTGGCCGGGGATGGGAGAAGTAGCTTATCGAAGCGCTCTTTTTTTGCGCGAAGTTATGGGATTTAAAAAATTTGCTAAGTTAGAGTCAAAAGAATTTTTTAAGCCGGCAACCGTATTTGTGGAGAAAGGAATTGTAAATTTTCCAACTCTTCCCGCAGGATTTTTTTACTATTTACAGGGAAAAAACTTCCCCGATATGATTCTTTTTTTAGGAGAAGCCCAGCCCCCCTTAGAATACGCGCAAACTTTTTCTTCTGTCATTATTGATTTTGTAAAAAAGTATAAAGCAAAAGTTATTTTTACTTTTGCTGCTAAGCCCGAAGCCATTGACCATAAAAGTTCATCTTCAGCCTGGGTGGCTTCAACCCACAGTGATGTTTTAAAGGAATTTAGGCAAGAGGGGTTAAAGGTTTTACAAGAAGGCCAAATTAGCGGATTAAACGGAATTATCTTAGGTGTAGGCAAGGCAAAAGGTTTAAAAGGGGTTTGCCTTTTGGGAGAAATCCCTTTTTATACCGCTCAGATAGAAAATCCAAAAGCAAATATAAGCGTGTTGGAGGTGGTTAATAAATACCTTAATTTAAATTTAAACCTTGCTCCTTTAATAGAAAGGAGCAAGTTCATTGAGGAAGAGATAGATAAACTTGTAAATTATATAAAAGGAGAAATGCCCATGCCCGGGCTTACCCCTTTAGGCGAGGAAGATATAGAAAAGATAAAAAAAGACTTAGCCGCTTATAGCAAACTTCCTCAATCAGCAAGAGGAAAGATAGAAAAGCTTTTTAAGGAAGCACAAAAAGACATAACTTTGGCAAATAAGCTTAAAGGCGAGCTTGATCACTGGAATATTTATCGAGAGTACGAAGATAAATTTTTAGATTTATTCAGGAAAGACAAAAAAAGAGACCAGACCAGTAATTAATCCACGCTACAAATAAACGATCGCATATTATGCGCTTTCTTGCTAAGAAGCCTGCCTCATTAGGAAGTACCTTTAGAACCTTCGCAAAAGAGATAGCCCCCGAGCCCGGATTTTCTACTACCCAACAGGGTGTCCTGTTGGACTAGGTAAAAATGGAAGTAGCACCAATCTTAAAAAGTTTGCCTGTAGCAAAAATACGCGAGTTAGAGAAAAAAGCGAAAGATCTGGGTTTAGAAGAAAAAATCCTCATTGAAAATGCATCTAGTAACCTTTTTAGGATAATCAATGATTTGGGTTTAGGGAAGAGTGTTTTAGTTGTTGCCGGCAGGGGCAATAACGGCGCTGATGTATTAAGTTGTGCAAGGAAGCTTTCCGGCTGCGGATATAATGTAAAAGTAGTAATTTTGGAAGAAAAAGAATTAGGTAAAGAGATGGTATATCAGAAAACTATTTTGCAGAAATTAAAACTGCCCGTATATTCTATCAAGCAAAAAAATATTTATGAGCTCAGAGAGCTTTGCGAAGATAGAGATTTTATTCTCGAGGGAATTTTAGGAATTGGAGTTAAAGGGAGAGTCAGCCCCTTTTTAGAAGAAGCCATCACCTTGATAAATGATAGTGGTAAAAAAATAATTTCTTGCGATATACCCTCAGGCCTTTCTCCTGATGAGGGAATTCCCCAAGGGGCAGCAATTAAGGCAGATTATACCATAACTTTCCTTGCTCTCAAGCAAGGTTTTTTAGGTGAGGGAAGAAAACTTTGCGGTAAAATATTTGTGGTGGATATCGGAATATCAAGAGAAGCATTAGAAAACTTAAGTTAGTGTTTTAACGTAAATATTCACTGAACACCGTCCAAATTCTTTTGAATATCCAGTGAATATTCAGTGCAAAATGCAAAATGCAAATTGTAAATTGTAAAAGTTAGAATTAAACACTTGCACACAAAACTCATATCTCTTACCTTTGCATTTTTCACTTTGCAATCTGCACTTTGCATTTTGCAATAGAGTGTATTTTACTGACCATTTACGTTTTAACAGAGTACTGATGTACGAAGAAAGATTTTATCGTAATGCTGTATTTTCTAAGTTTAGCTTAGAAATTTCTCATAAAGAAAGCGACCTTTTTATTTCTACAAATACTAAAATTGATAAAGAACTAACCTTGCGCATTTTAAGAAAGTATTACCAGGAGATAGAAGATTATATAAAGGCAACTCCTCTTTTTTTGACTTCTCTTTCTCCTCTAGAGCATGATGAGGCTGCCCCCCCTATCGTAAAAGAAATGATTGAAAGCTCTCATTCAACGAAAATAGGGCCGTTTTCTTCCGTTTCCGGAGCAATTGCTCAATATGTGGGCAAAGATTTATTGAATTATACTGATGAGGTAATTGTAGAAAATGGAGGAGATATATTTTTAAAAATTAATGAGGATAAACGTGTAGGGGTTTATCTGGGAGAGAAATTCCAAGTAGCGAATTTACTTTTAAGAATAAAAAGAAGAGATAATTCTTTTGGCATTGCTTCTTCCTCTTCTTGCATCGGGCACAGCCTAAACTTTGGCCAGGCAGATTTAGTTACGATAGTTGCCCATGACCCAATTATTGCTGATGGCTTTGCCACTTCCTTATCTAACCGCATCAAGAAACAAAAAGATGCTAAGGAAACTTTAGCCATGGCCAAAAAGGATCCTTTGATAGAAGGTTTACTCATAGCTCTTGAGGGAAAGATTTTTCTCTGGGGGCAAATCGAGATAGATAATGAAAATAGTTTATAGTTTATAGTTGATAGTTTATAGCTCAACCATCATTTATAAAGTGGTTTTTAGCAATAAACTATATACCATAAACTATAAACTTTTTACATTTTGCCCGCCTAGCCCAACAGGACACCCTGCTGGGTAGCCGGCGAGGTTGGCATTTTTCATTTGGCATTTTGAATTTATGGAGCTTTCCTGTCAGAAAAAAATAGGAAAACTTCAGTTTCACACCTCTTGACATTTCTTTTTGAATATGTTATATACTACTTAATTAATTTTAATGGTAATAATTGAGAAATTAGAATTGATAGATTTGTTTTTCCTAATCCTTTGTTTAAGAATAAGTTATATTGCCGTATCCGGAGGTATTTTAAAAGAAATTTTAAAAATATTAGGGCTCCTTTGCGGCTCAATCCTTGCTTTTCATTATTATCCATTTTTAGCCATACGGATAGAAGATAAATTTTTATTTCTTTCTTTCCTGAAGCAGAAAGAAAGAGTTTTTCATTCCATATCTTACTTTTTAATTTTTGTAGGGACGTTGACGGTTCTTTTTCTTTTAAGAAGAATAATCGTGCCCTTTTTTAAAAAGGAAAAAATTTCTATTAAAGAAAAGCTATCCTCGCTCTTTGCGGGGCTGTTGAGATTTGTTTTTTTAGCCAGTATAATCATTTTCTTTTTTTATCTAACTTCTCTTCATCCAAAGTATTACTCCAATAGTGTATCTTACCGTGTGTTTAAGAATATCGCTCCACAGACATATTTAGTATTCTTTAAATTTTACAATAAGTTCGACTCCCAAATAAAGATAAACAAGGAGGTAGAGGAGTATTATGAGACTAAAAAATTTCTATCAGGAAGTAATAAAAAGGGGAAGTGAAGCGGATATTCGTGGCAAGAGAGAAATCGAGAAAATATTAAAAAAGAAAAAAGAAGAATATGAAAAGCTGGAAGAGGCAAAGAGGGATTTTTTTGATTTAGATTCGCTGCTTAATCCTTTTTCGGATACACGTATCCTTAACGGGGGCCCAGAGAGTAACATAAAATCAGTAATCGCAGGAATTGATGTTGATGTGGGAGAATTACTTCTCGTAGATAGGCTAAAAGAGAAAGGAGAAAATATTGACTTGGTAGTTTCTCATCACCCCGCAGGTAAGGCTTACGCTAGCTTTTATGAAGTGATGGATGTACAGATAGATACTTTCACCGGCGCAGGTATGAGTTTGAGTGTTTCCGAGAATCTTCTGGGGGAAAGAAAATCTCAAGTGGAAAGAAGGGTGAATGCCGCTAATCATCAAAGATGTATAGACGCAGCAATTTGGCTTAAGCTAAATTTTTTATGCATGCATACTCCTTGTGATAACTTAGCTTACCAATATATAAGAAAAATTATCGATAAAGAAAAACCTGGCAACCTGGGTGAAATAATGGATATTCTTTATGTTATTCCTGAATATAGAGATGCGGCAATGAGCAATAACCCTCCCAAAATAGCGCTTGGCAGGAGAAGGAACCGCTGTAAGCGAATTCATCTTGAATTTACCGGAGGGACTGAAGGCCCGCAGGATATCTATGATAAACTTAGTCTTTGCGGCATTGATACTATAATTGCCATGCATCAGTCCGAGGAGCACTATAAAAAGTGTAAAGAGGCGAATATAAATGTAATTTTCGCCTCTCATATTGCCTCGGATAATCTGGGAGTTAATCTTATGTTTGATCATTTGGCCAAAATCGAGAAGCTTAAAATTTATGAATTTTCCGGCTTCAGAAGATTCATCCATAAAAAAAATTAAAAAAATAGTCTATGGTTCATAGCCAAAGTTAGCTAATTTTAAATTTTAACCATAAACTATATGCTACAAACTATAAACCAAGATATGATTCCGCAAGCATTCATAGAAGAAGTTCGGGCAAGGACAGATATCGTAGAATTGATTTCTAGTTATATCCCTTTGAAAAGGGCAGGAAGAAATTTTAAAGCGCTGTGTCCTTTTCATAGCGAAAAAACTTCCTCTTTTGTTGTTAGCCCTCAAAAGCAAATCTTTCATTGTTTTGGCTGCAGCCAGGGTGGAGGGATTACCCAGTTTCTAATGCTTTATGAAAGAGTCAGTTTTGTTGAGGCCTTAGAGATGCTTGCTAACCGGCTTGGGCTGGAAGTCCCTTATCAAAAAGCAGAGAAAAATAAAGCAAAGACCATTCTATATGATGCTGTTTACGAAGCCTCCCTTTTTTTCCATAAAAATCTTATGCAAAAGCCCGATCAAAATCCTTTTGATTATTTAGATAAAAGAGGGATTAATCAAGAGGCAATAATCCAATTTCGTTTAGGGTTTGCCTTCGGCAAAAATACTCTCCTGGATTTTCTCCGCAAGAAGGGATTCGCTCTCGAGGTTTTAGAAAAAGCATCTCTTATTACTTCCCAAAGAAGTACTCCTCATGATTTATTTCAGCAGAGAATCATTTTTCCCATTTTTGATGTCCGTTCCAGAGTTGTAGGGTTCGGGGCAAGAACATGCAGGCCTGCCTGTCCGGTAGGCAGGCAAGATAAAAATATCCCTAAGTATATCAATTCCCCGGAGAATTCTCTTTACAGTAAGAGAGAACACCTTTTCGGGCTTAATTTTTCTAAAGAGGATATTTTAAAGAAAGATTGTGTTATCGTTGTGGAGGGCTATTTAGATATGATTATTCCTTTCATACACGGGATAAAAAATATAGTCGCTTCTTTAGGAACAGCTCTTACCTTAGAGCAGATTTATTTAATCAAGAGGTATACTTCCAATATAATTCTAATATTTGATTCTGATAAAGCGGGTGAGATGGCTACTTTAAGAACATTGGATTTGCTTCTGGAGAATGATTTAAAAGTGTGGATTGTAAAGCTACCTTCCGGTTACGATCCTGATTCTTTAGTCAGAGACAAAGGCAAAGACTATTTTCTACAATTTTTAGGTAAAAAACAGGATTTTTTTGATTATAAGATAGGGATTTTAAAGAATATCCATGACCGAGAAAGCATAGAAGGAAAGACGAAAATTGTTCAAGAGATGCTCGCGGCTATAGATAAATTAAACAGCGAGGTCCAAAGGTATGAGTATATAAAGAAGCTATCTGAAGCGGTAAAAGTTAAAGAGGAAATTTTACTGCTTGAGTTTAGAAAGATTTCATCTTCTCTTGGAAAAAATAAAGATAACCGTACTGTTAAAAAATCTGCCCTGGGAGGAGGGGTTATTTCTATTACCGAGAAGCTTCTTCTTAGGTTTATGTTTACTAAGAAGGGGGCTTTCTCTTTAGTCAGAAAGAATTTAACCGAGGAAGATTTTACCTCTTCTTTAGCAAGGAAAACCGTTTCTTATTTTTTTAAAAATTATCCTCAAGGCGAAAACGTTTCTTTAAAATCCCTTGCTGTAATCGAGGATAAGGAGATTAGCGGTTTTGTTTCGGCTATTTTAATGGACGAAGACATTCCCATAGACAAAGAATCTTTCAAGAGCAGCCTTATCAAATTACATAAAAACCGGACGAACCGCTTAAAGGATAAGCTAAAGGAAGAAATTAAGGAGGCCGAAGCGGGGGATGATAGGCAAAGATTAAAAGTTTTAGTTAGCAGGTATAATAAAATGATAATCGCGGCAAAAAATGGCTAAGAAAAAGATTTTAGAGAGAAATATTGAGCAATTAATTACCTTGAGCAAGAAGAAGGGCTATCTTACCTACGAGGAGATAAATCATTTTCTCTCTGAAGAGATAGTAAGCGCCCGCGATTTAGATGCCGTCTTTGATTCTTTAGAGAACCAGCATATAAGCGTTTTGGAGGCAGGAGAAGTTGAAAAACTGGAGAAGGAAAGAAAGAAGAAGGCGTCGACCACCGTATCTTCTCCCATAGATGATCCGGTAAAGATGTATCTTAAGCAAATGGGACAGGTTTCTCTTCTTAGCCGGGAGGAAGAACTAAGGATAGCAAAGGAAATCGAGGATAGAGAGGAAGCGTTACGGGAAGAAGTTTTTTCTGTCGGCTTATCACGCGAGATATTTATGGAAATTTCCCGAAAATTTATTAGGGAAGAACTTAATCCCGATGATTTCGTTAAAGGAGAAATTAAAAATAAGGAAAGAGAAATCAAAAGGATAAGAAAGCTTTACTTAAAATTAGTGAGGGTGAAAAGAATAGAACGCCAGAAGGAAATTTTGAATAGTTTCAATTTTACTATTGGGATAATTGAGAAAATAATTTCTGAAATAGAAGGAAATGTCCGCGAGATTGAGAGATTAAACAGAAAAATTAACAAGATTAAAGGCAGAAAAGGAGAAAAGGAGAAAAGGAGCCTGAGAAGGAAAGAAAGAAAATTAGTAAAGAAGTTAGGCTTCGGTAAGGAAGAAATAAAAAAGAAAATAATGTGCATTTTGGGTAAACAACAACTCTATAATCAATCTAAGGGTGCTCTTGTAGAAGCAAATTTAAGGCTGGTAGTAAGTATTGCTAAGAAATATGTGAATAGAGGGCTTTCCTTTCTTGATTTAATTCAGGAAGGAAATATCGGGCTGATTAAGGCAGTAGAAAAATTTGAATATAAACGGGGATATAAATTTTCTACTTATGCTACTTGGTGGATAAGACAGGCAATAACACGTTCTATCGCTGACCAGGCAAGAACGATAAGAATTCCCGTGCATATGACAGAAACTATAAATAAAATAATACGCATTTCACGGCTTTACATTCAAGAGAAAGGAAAAGAGCCTACCCCCGAGGAGTTATCTAAAGAGCTGAAGTTGCCCATTTCTAAGATAAAGGATATTCTTAAGGTGTCTCAACAGCCCATTTCCATCCATACTCCTATTGGTGAGGATAGAGATGCTTATTTTGGAGATTTTCTTGAAGATAAGAAAGCAGTATCTCCTGCTAATGCCACTGTTTTTTCTATGCTTAAAGAAGAATTAGGCCAAGCTATGGAGAGTTTAACTGATAGAGAGAAGAGGATTCTTACTTTAAGATTTGGTCTGGAAGATGGGGCTCTCAAGACATTAGAAGAAGTAGGAATTATCTTTAAAGTTACTCGGGAGCGCATTAGGCAAATTGAGGCAAAAGCATTAAAGAAGCTAAGGCATCCTAGCCGTTCCCGCCGTCTTCAGACATTCTTGGAGCTTACCCTCTTTAGAAGTAAACACCGTACTTCTTAATATGGTAGATAAGAAAACGTAAATGGTCAGTAAAATACACTCTATTGCAAAATGCAAAGTGCAGATTGCAAAGTGAAAAATGCAAAGGTAAGAGATATGAGTTTTGTGTGCAAGTGTTTAATTCTAACTTTTACAATTTACAATTTGCAATTTGCATT
>JAHJHM010000051.1 GCA_018823915.1 Candidatus Omnitrophota bacterium | reverse complement strand
TCAATTCGCAGACGGGCTTCGCCCTACGATTTATGTGGCATAAATCGTCTGCTCATTGAGAGGTGAAGAAAATGATGGGTAGTATTACAGAGCAAATGTTCTTAGGCAATCGTCTCTTAGATTATATTATTTTTCTCTTAATATTTCTTGGCGCGCTTATCGTTATTAAAATATTCAGAGGGATTGTTTTAAAGCGCCTTAAAAAATTAGCGGAAAAAACCGTCACCACTATTGATGATTTTTTAATCAGTACCTTAGAAAGAATAGTTTTACCTTTGCTTTACTTTGGCGCTTTCTACTTGGCGGTAAATAGTTTAGCCTTAAACCTTTTGTTAAACAAGATTATTAATGTTTTGGGAGTAGCTGTCTTAACTTTATTTACTGCCCGTTTAATCACCGAAATTATTGGTTATGGATTTAAATTTTATTGGTCAGGGAGGAGTAAAGATGCAAGCTTAGAGCGCAGCCTTAAGGGAATACTTGGTGTAGTAAAGGTAATTGTATGGGGACTGGCGATTGTCTTTTTCCTGGACAATCTGGGATTTAAAATTTCTTCGGTAATTGCCGGCTTAGGTATTGGCGGCGTTGCTGTTGCTTTAGCCGCCCAGGCAGTTTTAAAAGATCTGTTTAGTTATTTTTCTATAATTTTTGACCGGCCTTTTGAAGTGGGTGATTTTATTATTGTCGGTGAGTATTTAGGAGCTGTTGAGTATATTGGGATTAAAACTACCCGCATACGCAGTTTAGGCGGTGAGCAATTAATTTTTTCTAATACTGACCTTACTGATTCAAGAGTGCGTAACTATAAGAGAATGGAAAAGCGCCGTGTGGTTTTTCGGCTGGGAGTAACTTATCAAACCCCGCAAGATAAATTAAAACAGATACCGAAGATAGTGGAAAATATCATAAAGAATGTTAAGGATACTATGTTTGACCGGGCACATTTTTTTTCTTACGGCGACTTCAGCCTTATATTCGAAGTTGTTTATTATGTGCTGGGAAGTGATTATAATAAATATATGGATACCCAGCAGGAGATTAATTTTGGCCTTAAAGAGGAATTGGAGAAGCAAGGGGTTGAATTTGCCTATCCCACTCAGACAATATACGTTAATAAAACTGATTAAGTACGAATTTTTTTTGAAGATTTTCATGGATGAAATTATTTGCAAAAATTTGCGTTACCTGCCTGCCGGCAGGCAGGGATTGGCGGGAATTCTGCGTTTTAAAAAATGAAGATAAATGATATTCTTAAAACACGCAGCCAAGGGGTGAGCTTTGAATTTTTTCCTCCTAAAAACCTTGGGAGTAAGAATAAATTATCGTTTACTGTTGGAGCTTTGAAAGAGTATAGGCCGTTATATGTATCTATGACTTGTGGTGCCGGAGGAGTGACGCAAGAATGTACTAAAGATGCAGTGCGTGTGCTCCTAGAGCAAAAAGAATTGGTAGTTATGCCTCATCTTACTTGTATCGGCGCAGGAAAAAGCGCGATAAAAGATCTTTTAGATGAATATAAGCAAAATTCAATCGAAAATATTATGGCTTTACGCGGTGATCTCCCCCAAGAGGCGAATGATTTCGATTTATTAAAACAAGAGCTGCCTTATGCCCGGGATCTAGTAACATTTATAAAAGGATATGGCCATTTTTGCGTAGGGGTTGCCGTATACCCTGAGGGCCATCTTGAAACTTCCACCCTCGCAGAAGACACCGAATGCACAAAACAAAAAATTGATGCCGGTGCCGACTTTGCTATAACTCAAATGTTTTTCGATAACACTTATTACTATACTTTATTAGATAGAATGAAAAAAACAGGAATTACCATTCCTGTTTTACCGGGGATTTTGCCCTTGACTAACATAGCTAAGGTTAAAGAGTTTGCTTCTATTTGTAGGGCAACAATTCCTAAAGCAATAGAAGGGCGGATAGCACGTTTTAGCGGCCGGCCTAAAGATGAAGAAAAAGCAGGGATTGAATTTACCATAAAGCAGTGTCGGGATCTTATGGCTAACGGAGCCAGGCAACTGCACTTTTTTACTCTCAATAAACCTAAAATAATCAAAGAGATACTGGAGGCAATCTAAGAATGGGTATTTTATTGGTGGTATTGATACTTGGCGGCGCCGGGCTTATCCTCTACTCTTTCTTTAACAGCGAGGATAAAGATAAACTCAAAGAAGCCCAAAGGCAAGGAGATGTTGTTGCCACGCTTAAATC
The DNA here is from genome assembly GCA_018823915.1 of Candidatus Omnitrophota bacterium. GTDB lineage: Bacteria > Omnitrophota > Gorgyraeia > Duberdicusellales > 4484-171 > JAHJHM01. Next base: position 5,726 of record JAHJHM010000051.1, on the reverse strand, counting down.
CAATTCACGCCTCTTTAAAGATAAAATAGCTTCTTTAGAGATAGAGTTAAAAAAGGCAAATGGTGCTATCGGTACTATGCAAAAACAGCTGGCTTCAGAAAAAAAACATAACTTAGATTTAAAAGAACAATTAGAGAAGCAAAAGAAGTGGGATGAATATGGTGACAAAGAAGTTGAAAAGGCAAAGAATCAATCTGTGGAGTTGAAAGAAAAATTGGCTTCTAAGGGTAAGGAGTTAGAAGTTGAGTATTCCAAAGGAGTAAAGTTGACCAGAGATTTAAGAGAAGCTAATGATAAGCTGGCAGAATTAGAGAGTAGTAATGATACGAAAGATGAAGAAATAAAAGTATTAAACGAACAAATAAAAAATTATTCTAAAGAAATGCAAAAATATAGAAAAACCGCTAATGAGTTAAACGAAAAGTTAACCCAAAGTGAGTGGGTCGGGAAAGATGAATATAATACTTTAAAGGTGGATTATGAGAAATTAGAGGCTGAATTAGAAATAAAGAAAAAATACTTGCTAGCCAAAGATGACGAAATTAGGAATATAAAGGAAGAATCAGCGCGCATGGAGAGACGGTTGGCAGGCGAGGATAAAATCGAGAATGAAATTGAGCCAAGGAAGAAACAGGAAGTTGTAAGTACGCAGAAAGAAGGCGAGCAGCAGCCTGCCCGTCCCTGCCTACCGGCCAGGCAGGCGGTAGGCGGGCCTGTCCAGGAAGAAACAGAAGGGGAGGAATCTTTGAGTGTTGAGGCTGAAATTGAAGTGAAGGCTGCCGAGGCAGGCGAGCAAGCAGAAGAAATCCAAGAAACGGCTGAGCAGCAAGGTGAGGGGCGGCAAGTGAAAACGAAAGAGGAGGAACCTCTCAAGGAAAATGAACGAAAAGAGCCTTCTGGAGCCGAAGAGCAGGAAGTTAAAGCCTCCCAAGAAAAAGTAAACCCCGTTAGAGATAATTTGCCTTTGGAGAAACGTTTAATCTCTAATGTGGAAAAAATCAAACCTGTTCTTAAAAGCTCTGTTGATCTTAGTAAGGTTAGGAATATTGGGATTATCGCTCATATCGATGCCGGTAAAACCACCCTTACAGAAAGAATTCTTTTCTATACTGGGAAGTCGCACAAAATAGGCGAGGTGCATGAGGGGGAGGCTGTGATGGACTGGATGAAGCAGGAACAGGAAAGAGGGATTACTATCACCGCGGCGGCAACAACTTGTAATTGGAATGATATCAGAATTAATATTATTGATACCCCCGGGCACGTTGACTTTACCGCCGAAGTAGAACGTTCCTTGAGAGTGCTTGATGGAGCAGTAGCGGTTTTTTGCGCGGTGGGAGGAGTTGAGGCACAATCAGAAACAGTGTGGCGCCAGTCAAATAAGTATAATGTCCCCAAAATAACTTTTATTAACAAGATGGATCGTATGGGCGCTGATTTTTATAGAGTGGTAAAGAATATAGAAGTTAGGCTTAAAGCCAACGTCGTTGCCTTAGAGATTCCTATAGGAGCAGAGGCTGATTTTCGTGGAGTAATTGACCTTATGGAAATGAAAGCTTACATTTATAATGATGAGCTAAAGAAAGAGAATTTTTCTATTGAGGATATACCTGCGGATTACCTGGAAACAGCGCGTAAATGGCGCCACGTTATGGTGGAAAAAGCCGCGGCAGTAGATGAAAATCTTATGGAAAAATACTTAAAAGATGAAGATTCTATAACTATAGATGAGTTAAGGGGTGTTATCCGCAAAGGCACCATTGCCAACAAACTTTTGCCGGCCTTGTGCGGAGCGGCTTTAAAAAATAAAGGAGTACAATCTCTTCTTGATGCCGTAAACCTTTATTTGCCTTCCCCTGTGGATTTACCGCCGGTTGAAGGGACAGATCCTAAAAATCCCCAAAGCGTTATAAGGGTAACTCCTTCTTTTGACGAACCGTTTGCGGCATTAGCTTTTAAAGTGCAAACAGATCTTCACGCCGGAAAACTGATTTACTTTAGAGTATATTCCGGCTGCCTTGAGGCAGGTTCATATGTTTTGAATGCCTCTAAAGATAAGAAAGAACGGGTTGGGCGGATTCTCCAAATGCATGCTAATCAGAAAGAAAACAGAAAAGCCATTTATGCCGGAGATATAGGGGCGGCAGTAGGTTTGGCGTATACTGTAACCGGCGATACCCTTTGCGATCCAGATCGTCCTATAATTCTTGAATCCATAGAGTTCCCTGTGCCGGTAGTTTCCATAAGTATTAAACCTCATAACCGTACAGAGCAGGATAAGTTAAGTAATGTACTGATTAAACTTTCCGAAGAAGATCCTACTTTTACGGTAAAGACCGATGAAGATACTAAAGAAATTATCCTTTCCGGTATGGGGGAATTACATTTGGAAATTATTACCGAGAGGATTAAAAACGAATTTAATGTTGCCGCTGACGTTGGGCAGCCTAAGGTATCCTACAAAGAAACAATGCTGGAAGCGGTAACCGGCGAATATAAGCATGTTAAACAGACAGGCGGCCGCGGTCAATATGGACATGTGGTTATGGAAATTTCCCCACTTGCCCGTACCCAGGGGTTTATTTTTGAAAGTAAGATTAAGGGTGGAAAGATTCCTCAGAATTTTATCCCGTCAATAGAGAAAGGTGTTATTGAAGCGATGCGAAGGGGAGTTTATGCCTATTGTCCGGTAGTAGACGTTAAGGTAACCCTTTTGGACGGTTCTTATCATGAAGTTGATTCTTCAGATATCGCTTTTAGGCAGGCGGCAATAAATTGCTTTAAGGAAACTTTTCCCAAGGGCAATCCTGTTCTTCTTGAGCCCTATATGTTCGTTGAGGTAATGGCGCCGGAAGAATATGTGAGTAATATTGTTGGTAATATATGTCAACGTCGGGGACAGATATTAAATATTGATACAAAGGCAGGCGAGAAGATTATTTCTGCGGAAGCGCCTCTTTCTGAGATGTTCGGTTATTCTCAAGTTTTCCGCTCTTTAAGCAGCGGCCGGGCAACATTTTCTATGGAGTTTAAAAGATACGAACAGGTTCCTTCCGGTATCGCGGTAAAAGTCGTCGAGGAGAAAAAGAAAGAAAAAGAGAGTAAATCCTGATAGTCCGGCAGGCCAATGACCTGTTGGGTAGAGAATCCTGTTTGATTAAAATCAATAAAGTAGATAATATATCGCGGCAATCAACAGATTTCTGCGTCTATTATAGAGGTATAAAATTATGAAAAAGAATAGACAGATTGCAAAACAAAATACATTTACGGAGTTTCTACTCTACACTGCACCAAACGGCAAGGTGAAAGTGGAGATATTTTTGCATAATGAGAATATTTGGCTTACACAGGCAAAAATCGCTGAGCTTTTTGGTGTGGAGAGAAGTGTAGTCACGAAACATCTGCAAAATATTTTCCAGGAAGGTGAGTTAGGCAAAAATTCAACTTGTGCAAAAATTGCACAAGTTCAAACAGAAGGATCAAGGCAAGTTACAAGAGATGTAGAATTTTATAATCTTGACGCTATTATTTCCGTTGGTTATCGGGTTAATTCTACTCAGGCAACGCATTTTCGTATTTGGGCGACAGAAAGGTTGAAGGAATACATTATCAAGGGCTTTACGATGAACGACGAGAAGCTAAAAGATCCCTACAATATTTTCGGCAAGGATTATTTTGAAGAACAACTAGCAAGGATCCGGGATATTCGTTCCAGCGAGCGGAGGTTTTATAAAAAGATTACTGATATTTACGCGCAATGCAGTGTTGATTATGATCCAAATGAGGAAGTCACCAAGCAATTTTTCGCCACCGTGCAAAATAAACTTCATTTTGCTATGACCGGAAAAACTGCCGCTGAGATAATACACGAAAGAGTAGATAGTACTAAAACTAATATGGGGCTGACTGTTTGGAAAAACTCTCCAAAAGGTAAAATTCGAGAGTCTGATGTTGTGGTTGCTAAAAACTATCTGAATGAAAAAGAGCTCGATTATTTAAACCGAATTGTGACCATGTATCTTGATTATGCCGAGATGCAGGCGCAAAAAGGAATTGCAATGCGCATGGATGATTGGGTGAAAAAATTGGATGCCTTTCTCCAGTTTAATGAAACAGAAATTCTGCGAGATAAGGGAAAAGTTTCGCACGAAGTCTCGGAAGCGTTAGCGCTTGGAGAATATGAAAAATATCGAGCAATACAGGACAAAAACTATGTTTCTGACTTTGACCGCGAAGTGAAAAAATTGTTTAATTCAAAAAAGAAATTTACACCGTTAGATAAAAGAACTAAAAAATAATCATCTAACGGTGTAAGCTATGACATATTTAAATGAAGATAAATATTCACTGAACACCGTCCAAATTCTTTTGAATATCCAGTGAATATTCAGTGCAAATTGCAAATTGCAAATTGTAAATTGTAACAGTTAGAATTAAACACTTGCACACAAAACTCATATCTCTTACCTTTGCATTTTTCACTTTGCAATCTGCACTTTGCATTTTGCAATAGAGTGTATTTTACTGACCATTTACAAATGAAGACACATTAGTCCAACAAATAACCACTGATTACCTGCGGGATTTATTGTAAAATTCAAGATGAAGGCATTGGCTTTACTTTCAGGAGGATTAGATAGTACTTTGGCGATAAGAGTTATTCTTTCTCAAGGTATTGATGTTGAGGCAATTAATTTTTTTACTCCTTTTTGCCAATGCAGCCCTAAAGGCTGCGGAGGGCATGAGGCGGCAAAATCCGCGGATAAATTAGGGATAAAGTTGAAAGTAATTAATCTTTCCAAAGAGTACATAGAAATGATAAAAAATCCTAAGCATGGCTACGGTAAAAATATGAATCCCTGCATTGATTGCCGAATTTTAATGCTTAAAGAGGCCAAGAAGTATATGAAGGAGGCAGGAGCGTCTTTTATCATTACCGGCGAAGTGTTAGGGCAAAGGCCGATGTCTCAGTACAGAAGAGCATTAAATGTGGTAGAAAAGGAAAGCGGCCTAGAGGGGTTGATTTTGCGGCCATTATCCGCTAAGCTATTGTCCCTATCAATTCCAGAGAAAGAAGAGTGGGTAAACCGGGAGAAACTGTTAGAAATCAGCGGCCGGTCGCGAAAGCCACAAATGGCCTTAGCATTAGATTATAAAATTGGCGATTATCCTTGTCCTGCCGGCGGCTGCCTTCTTACTGATTCAGGATTTACCCGGCGGATGAAAGACCTTATAGCGCATTCTCAGATTACCCTAAATGAAATCGAATTACTAAAAGTTGGCAGGCACTTTCGGCTGTCTAAAGACGCGAAATTAGTGGTAGGAAGAAATGAAAAAGAAAATGAGAGGTTATTAGGATTAAAAAAGCAAGAGGATGTTTGTTTTAGCCCTAAGGATGTAACAGGCCCTACCGGGATCGGCCGCGGAATTTTTGGAGAAACCTTAATTGCCCAAGCAGCACAGATAATAGCAAGATATTGCGATGGCATAGACGGATGTAAAACAGAGGTTGTTATAGAGAGTTCTGGGAGAAAAATAGATTTTACCAGCGATAGCAAAATAAGCGACAACGAATTAGAAACCATAAGAATTTAAGTAAATAGTCAGTAAAGCACATATTATTGCAAAGTGCAAAGTGAAAAATGAAAAATGAAAAATGCAGAATGAGCTTAGTGAACGATTGTTAAATTTTGCCGCTGATGTTATCAAATTAGTTATTCAGC
>JAHJHM010000050.1 GCA_018823915.1 Candidatus Omnitrophota bacterium | reverse complement strand
TTATTTAGTAAAAGGCTGAGAGCGTTACCGCGGGGTAGGCCAAAGAATGAATAAAAAACGGTCGCTGTCCCTATTTTTCCTATTTTTCCTATTTTTCCTATTTTTCCAATGATAGTTTTATTGATAAATTAGAGAATACATCCGGGAGGTTATTACGTAAAAAGAAACCGGGGATAAATAAGAAGGGGGAGGTAATTAAGTGAAGCGTCCCCCGAATCAACGTGTCTAATATAATGGAGTTAAAAAAACAAATGTTTAAATTTAATTATAAGATTCTCTTTCTTATTCTAAGTATATGGCTTTGTGTTTTACCGGGGTTGGTTATGGCAGAAGGCGTCTTGTCATGGGATGATTGTGTCATCGAGGCGTTGGAACATAATCCTGATCTAATTGCGGCAAAAGAGGAAGTTATACAATCCAAAGAAGATAAAAATATGAGCATAAGCAATGTTTTACCTCAAATATCAAGTCAACTAAGCGATAAAAAATCCAAAACAGCCGGGAGCAGTGAAACTAACACTTATGCGTATAGTGTATCAGGACAACAATTGTTGTTCGATGGGTTTAAAACAACTTCGAATATAAATGCCGCGGCAAAGTCACTCGATGCGGAAGAATATAATTATATGGTTGTATCTTCAAATGTCAGGTTAAATTTGAAAATCGCGTTTTCTTCTATATTAAGAGCGCAAGAACTCATATCCCTTACGGAAGAAATCGCAAAAAGAAGAAAAGAAAATTTGGATTTAGTACAAGTTAGATATGAGGCAGGTAGAGAGCATAAAGGGGCTGTATTGACGGCTAAGGCAGATTTAGCTCAAGCTGAATTTGAAGTATCTCAGGCAAAACGAAACCTTTCATTAGTTCAGCAGGAGTTAACAAATGAATTAGGCAGGGAAAAAAGAACCCCCGTCAAAGTTGCAGGTGATTTTAATATTGAAGAGATTGCAGATTCCAACCCGGACTGTGAAGCCTTGGCGGACAGCACGCCGTTTCTTAAAGAATTAATCGCGAGAAAAGAAGCCTCTCGATTCAATTTAACTGCTGCTAAAGCGGAATTCTTTCCTCAGGTTTATTTGAGCGGTTCATTCGGCAGAAGCCATTCAGAATGGCCCCCGAAAGACGATGCTTGGTCGACAGGATTAACGCTTTCTTTACCTATTTTTGAAGGGGGCAGCAGGGTTTCCCAAATTAAAAAAGCTAAATCTCAATTGATACAAGCACAGGCCAATGAGCGTAGCGGTCGAGACGGTGTTATTTATACATTAGAAAAGACATGGAAAGATTTTCAGGATGCGATAGAGACAGTTTCCGTCAAAAAGAAATTCCTGGAGGCCGCTTTAGAGCGTGGAAAAATCGCAAACGCGCAATATTCATCGGGACTTACTACTTTTGATGATTGGATCATTATTGAAAATAATCTTGTGAGCGCCAAAAAAGCATATCTTGACGCTCAAGAAAATTTATTGGCTGCAGAAGCTTATTGGATTCAAGCAAAAGGAGGAATATTAGAGTATGTTAAAAAATAAACTGCTTTTAATAAGTTTGATTATTGTAGTTTTATTAGTTAGCATCAGATTGTTTTATAAAACAAAAACCTCCGTCAAAAAGAATATTATTTCTCAAGAAATAAATCCTGAAATTGGAGATATCCGGCTTACGATATCAACAACTGGTGTTGTTGAGCCGCAAAACCGTCTTGAAATAAAGCCATCTATCAGCGGGCGTATTGAAGAAATTTTGGTTAGGGTAAGGCAATAGAAAAACATCAAGTCGATGTTGGTTTGACTGATATAAATAGCGCAGAAATAATTTCAGGATTAAGCATTTCGGACATTGTTGTCGTAAACGATCAAGAATATTCTCCTATAAAAAAACGTGAAGCTGGAAAGAATCCCTTTATGCCGGAACGTAGAAAAAAATAATGATAGAAATAAATGATATTTTTAAGACATACCATACTGATAAAGTGCCGGTTTATGCGCTTCGCGGCGTCACTCTTTCTATAAAAGAAGGTGAATTTGCCGCTATTATGGGTCCATCAGGTTCCGGAAAGTCCACGTTATTGCATGTGCTTGGATTTCTGGATCGGCCGGATAGCGGGTCGTATAAGATATTCGATACGGAAATTTCTGGTTTAACCGATACCGAGCTGGCTGCGCTGAGAAACCGTTTAGCCGGTTTTGTGTTTCAGCAGTTCCATCTTCTTAGGCGTGTCAGTGCCATAGAAAATACGGAATTGCCGCTTGTCTATGCAGGGAAAAAGGATATCCGGGAAAAAGCCCATGAAAAGTTAGAAGCTGTTGGATTGGTAGAACGTCAAAAACACAAGCCAAATGAGCTTTCAGGAGGAGAGCAGCAACGAGCTGCTATCGCCAGGGCATTGGTTAATGAGCCAATGATAATCTTTGCTGATGAGCCGACTGGAAATTTAGACACCAAAAGCGAAGAAGAGATTATGAAAATTTTAAAGAAGCTGAACGATGAGGGAAAGACCATTATTATGGTGACTCATGAAAAGGAAGTTGCCGAGAAAGCGAGAAGAATCATAACGATGCGTGACGGCAAAATAGAAACTGATGCCTATAAAGACAAGAGTAATTTAAAAGATACAATAAAGAATGATAATTTGTCAATCGCTGATATTGTGTCACAAAAACATTCTTCCTTTGGGCATATGGAATTTATGCAGCATTGCCATCAGTCTTTTCAAGCCATTCTTTCTAATAAGGTTCGTTCATTCCTTTCGATTTTAGGCATCCTTTTTGGCGTAGGTGCTGTGATCGCCATGATGGCTTTAGGGGAAGGTGCTAAGTCATCTATGGAGCAGCGTCTTAAATCTTTAGGGTCAAATCTTCTTTCTATACGTGGTGGACATTCCATGGCGCATGGCGTTTCTACTGGCGCAGGAACCGTGGCGAGGTTTACTCTTGACGATGTCGATGCGATCAAAGGGCTGTCTCAGTATGTCAAAAAGGCGAGCGGCAGTTGCCGTGGTAATGTTCAGGTTGTTTATGAGAACGAGAATTGGAATACTAATATCGAAGGGGCAGGATATGATTATGCCCAAATGAGAGCGACTATTCCAGAAATTGGCAGGTGGTTTACAAAAGAAGAAATCACAAGGCGGGATAAAGTTGCCATTATAGGAGTTACTGTTGCCAACAAAATTTTTAGTAATCGAAATCCCATCGGTAAACAGATAAAAATTAATCGTATTAATTTTCAAGTAATTGGGATTGCCCCGGAAAAAGGATCAGGCGGCTGGCGCGACCAGGATGATGTTGTATATATTCCCCTGACTACAGCGATGTATAGGGTTCTGGGTAAAGATTATGTTGATCAGATATACGCAGAAATTGTAGATATCGGACTAATGGAAGAAGCTAAAGAGCAGATTAAAAATGTTATTAAGAAGCGGCACAAATTATACAAAGACGAAGATTCATTTGAGATTCGCGACATGAGTGAAATACAGGAAATGTTAAGCTCTACGACACAAACTATGAGCCTGCTTTTAGGGTGCATCGCTGCCATTTCCCTTTTAGTTGGAGGGATTGGCATTATGAACATTATGCTGGTATCAGTCACAGAACGGACGCGTGAAATAGGATTGCGAAAGGCTATAGGAGCCCGACGTACAGATATAATGTCTCAATTTTTGATAGAAGCTGTGGTTATGACTTTTAGCGGTGGTTTAATGGGGATTTTGTTGGGTGCAGGAGCGGCTTTTATTATGGCTGCTGTTTTTGGATGGGCTACAAAGGTTACGCTGTTTAGTATTGTTTTATCAACAACGTTTTCAATAGCCGTAGGCATCGGATTTGGTTTATGGCCGGCTAAAAAGGCGGCACAACTTAATCCCATAGAAGCGTTAAGATATGAGTAAAGGATTTTCGGGATTTCCGGAGTTTAAAGAAATAAGTGATGCGTTTCCATAATTCTACTGTTAAAAAATGATCCTTTTATTCACTATTTAACTTAAGCATAAAGGAAAAATTGCATTAAAATGGGATACAGAGAAATTTCATTAAAGCTGCCCACTGATTACACAGAAGAGCAGCTTAGAAAAAAGATCGAAAAAAAACTAAAGATAAAAAAGTTTTCATACCGGATTGGAAGAAAGAGCCTTGACGCGAGAAAGAAAACTGATATCTATTGGCAGATTCTGGTTTCAGTCTCATCAAAACAGATTAAAGGAGCTCCTCCCGCTATATCGCTTTTAAATATCCCGTACCGGAAAAGGACAAAGAAGGCGGTTGTTGTCGGCAGCGGTCCAGCTGGATTTTTTTGTGCCTTTGTGCTTCAAAAAGCAGGATTTAATACAACTTTGATTGAAAGAGGCTCGGACGTTAAGAAGAGAGCTGAAGGAATCAGAGAGTTTGAGAAAACCGGACTATTTAATCCCGTTAGCAATTATGTCTTTGGCGAAGGCGGTGCGGGAACATTTTCTGATGGAAAGCTCACTTCAAGATCTAAGCATATATCACAAGAAAGAAAGTTTATATTATCTACCTATATTAATGCCGGCGCCCCGGAGGAGATAGGATATATGGCACGTCCTCATCTTGGCACTGATAATCTTAGCAAGATTGTAACAAGATTAAGAGAGGACTTCCTGAATATCGGCGGAAAAATATTTTTTGAAACACTGATGGAAGATTTAAAAATTGATAATCAAATAGTGCATGAGGCAATAACAACTTCAGGCGAAATCGAAGCAGATGAGTTTATTATTGCTCCCGGCCTTTCTGCTTATGAGACATATCGAATGTTAATCAAAAGGGGAGTAAAGTTTCGTACAAAAAGCTTTGCTATAGGATGTAGGGTGGAGCACCCACAGGAGATTATTAACAACGCGCAATGGGGTCAAAAAAGTTTGCCGGGAGTTAAGGCTGCTGAATATCACCTTACATCAAAAGGAAATGGTAATCTCCCGGTCTATACATTTTGCATGTGTCCCGGAGGAAGTATTGTTCCTGCCTCTGCGTATAAAAATACAAATATAGTAAATGGAATGAGTCTGTATAATAGAAATGGAAAATTTGCAAATGCCGCTTGCGTAGCAGGAATTAATCTAGATAGGTTAGGAGCCAGGCAGATAGCGCCTCTAGAAGCTCTTGACTGGCTGGGAAACCTTGAGCGGCGATTTTATGAATACTCAGGTGGTTTTAAGGCTCCGTTTTGCGGTATTAAGGATTTTATTAATAGAGAAGAGATGTCAAGCGTTGTTGAATCGAGCTATCCTTTGGGGTTGGCGCCAGCGGCTTTATGGGATTTGTTGCCTTCTGAAGTAAGTGGTTCAATCAGGGAAGGACTCAAGGATTTTAGTAGAAAAATAAAAGGATTTGAGGCAGGCGTTATTATGGGGCTTGATAGTAAGAGTTCGTCTCCGATTCAGGTTCTACGGGAAGAGAACTATCTCTGTGCCGATTTTGGGAATCTTTATGTAGCAGGAGAAGGCAGCGGTTATTCCGGAGGTATAATATCAAGTGCCGCAGACGGTATAAAAGCTGCCATGACTATCATAGGCAAAGACTGATACCTGTATTTGATGAATAAAAAACCAATTCTTGTCAAAGATTTTCAGCACTTAAAGAATATCCCTAAATAAATATTCCCAGTTAGACACGCGGGAAGCAACAGTATTTTTTAAATGGTATCCGAAATTTGGATCCATACGGAGGATCACAAGCTGTTTTCCTACTGTAAAAGAGTGTTTTATGGTTTAAAGATATTTAAACATTATTAACGTCTTCATCCTATAATATATGTAGGGTGAAGATTATACAAGGAGGAAGAAATGAATAAGCCAGAAAAGAAGAAAAGTTTTTTTGGTAAGCTGATTGAAAAATTAGACAAGAAAATGGAAGAAAAGGTAAAAGAAAAGCCCTGTTGTGACAGCAAAGATAAAAGCAAAGAAAAGTCATGCTGCAGCTGATAATAGATTGGCTGGTTTACTCTGTTTTTGGATTAAGTTCCGGCTCAAGACTGGGCGAAGTAATCAATTTCTTTTTATATGACTCTATTAAAATACTGTTACTGCTATTCTTTATGATAGCAGTTATTGGTTTTATTAGAACTTATATATCTCAGAATACGATTAAGGGGTGGATTAGCAAAAAGAAGGTATTGGGCAATATTTTTGCTTCGCTTTTTGGTTCAATAACTCCTTTTTGTTCATGTTCTTCTATACCTATTTTCTTGAGTTTTTTGGAAGTCGGTATTCCGCTGGGAGCCACATTCTCATTCTTAATAACATCTCCTTTAATCAACGAGTATCTGGTAATAATAATGCTTGGTTTTTTCGGGTGGAAAATTACTCTTCTTTATGTATTAAGTGGAATTACGATAGGCGTTATCTCAGGCGTTATTCTGGGCAAGATGCGTTTAGAGAGATACCTTGTTAAGGATTTGGTTTCAGAAGATGCACAACTTGCCAAAGAAAAAGTTTATACAGGAATAAGGGAAAGAATTATTTTCGGAATAGATGAAGCCAAATCAATTACCAAAAAGTTATGGATGTGGGTATTATTAGGCGTAGGCATAGGTTCATTTATTCATAACTACATCCCTCAAGAAACAATACGCGGAATAATAAGTAAAACAGGGCCATTTTCGGTTCCTCTTGCAACTATACTTGGAGTGCCGATGTATGGGAGTTGCGCGGCAATTGTGCCGATAGCAGTGATCTTGTTCAGAAAAGGTGTTCCATTAGGAACAGCATTAGCTTTTATGATGGCAACAGCTGCCTTGAGTTTTCCTGAAGCGGTAATCTTAAGGCGAGCAATGAAACTACAGTTAATAGCAATCTTTTTTGGCGTAACAACCTTAGCTATCATCATTACAGGATATTTATTCAATATGTTTCAGTTAATGATGTAAGGTTATTGACTTGTGGTGTCGATGTTAACAATTAACAAGAATTAACAAGTTAACAAGACGTTTTATCTAACCCTTTAAAATTAAACCATTTCCGAAAAATGTTTGAATCAGGGAAGACCTAGGGGAAGTAGTTAAAAAGATCGTTGTTCCCTTTACCCTAAAGCTAATATTAAAGATAAAAGTTTGGTTGAGCATTTAGAGGCAGTAAATCATACCTCGCTGTTAAAAGATATTTTTACGGGTAAGATCGATCTTCCTGTAAATGAAAACATTATTAAGCAAATGCATAAGTCTTTGATGCAGGGCATAAGAGAAGATGCCGGAAAATACTCTATGCATCAGCGTGCTATTCGGGGAGTTGATTTAATTTTGCCGCATCCTGATGATATTGAAGAAGAAATGAGCATGTTTTTTACTAAGGCTAATTATTTTAAAGAGCATCCAATTAAACATATTGCTAAGATGCATGCAGATTTTGAATTAATTCATCCCTTTGGTGACGGAAATGGCCGCATTGGTAGACTAATCATGATTATCCAGCTTATTGAAAAAGGATATTGTCCTTGTATGATTCCAGTTAGTCAAAAGTCAGAATATTATGAATACCTTGAATATGCGCAAAAGAAATCAGATACTCATTTTATCTATTTTCTATCCGAATCAATATTAAATGGTTACAAGATTATAAAAAAACAGTATGCTTAAAGTCCATATCCGCACTTTTGGCTGACCTTCTATGTAGGTTTTACAGTATAGAATTCCCGGGACAGCTACTATAATTAGGATTGACAATTTTAAGTGAGTTTAGCATACTTTCCTTTGGCTTGACACCTTTCAAAAAATCCTTGCTACTTAACTTTACAAGTGTATAATTTATCTTCCGGTAAATTTACTGGTGATAATAAAATCAGGAGGTGTTTATGGTTAAACAACTTAAGTTGATCGTGTTTCTGGTCGTTGCGGCGGGTTTTGCGGCAGGTTGTAGTCGTGCCGTGGAAAGAATCAACACCGATACGGTGGTGGATTTAAGCGGTTACTGGAACGATGTCGACTCCCGTCTGGTCGCGGAAGAGATGGTTAAAGATTGCTTAAATCGCCCGTGGTTGACAGCATTTAAGACGGTTAATAAAAAAGAGCCTGTTGTGATTGTGGGTACGATTTTAAACCGTAGTTCGGAACATATTGATTCGATGGTTTTTACCAAAAGTTTGGAGCGTGAGTTGATCAACTGCGGTTTGGTCAAATTTGTCACTTCCAGTGATGAGCGTAACGAAGTGCGTAATGAACGCGCCGATCAGGTGGAAAACGCCCGTGTCGAAACCGCCAGCCTCAAGGGCAAAGAGACCGGCGCCGATTTCATGTTAAAGGGTACGATCAATTCGGTAAAGGATGAAGTACGTGGCAAGTATGTGGTACTTTACCAGGTTAATTTAGAGCTAATCAATATGCGTGACAACGAGAAAGTCTGGATTGGCCAGAAAGAGATCAAGAAGTTTGTTAAATCGGGAAAAATTAGATTCTAATTGATTTTGCCTTGCAGGGGTAATTCGTGGATTATCCCTGCCTTTATTTTATGCGACGCTATTCTCTGTTCTTTTTAATATTCTTTACCGGTTGCGCCTCGTTTTTGAACACCCAAAATGTGGTAGAAATCGCTATTTCCCACGGCGATTTACGACGAGCTCAGCAGGTGCTAAGCAAAAATTATGGTAAAAATAACGAACTGCTTTATCTCTTAGATAAAGGTTACGTTTTGCATCTGGCCGGAGATTATTCTCAAAGCATCGAAGTTTTATCGCGCGCCCGGCGTGTTTTTGACGATCTTTATACCAAATCGCTTAGCAAAACCGCGGCCAGTTTCGTTTTCAATGATTACACTCGCGACTATGCCGGGGAAGATTACGAGCGGGCAATGATTAATGTTTTCCAGGCGATCAACTATGCCGCTTTAAATAAATGGGAAGACGCGCTGGTTGAGGCGCGCGATGCCGACTCGTTTTTTAAGGCGGTATCCAGCCAATACGCGATCGGTAAAAATGACGTTTACGATAACGATGCTTTTGTCCGGTTTTTTATGGGGATCGTTTACGAGGCTGGCGCAACCAGTCAGGATATTAATGATGCTTATGTTTCTTACCGGCAGGCCCTAGAACTTTATAAGCACGGTTATTATGGTATTAAAACTCCGGATGCGCTTAAGAGAAATCTTTTGACCCTATCACAGGAGATCGACCCAAGTGAATTCCGCCGCCTTAAAGCTGAGTTTTCCGGTAACTATTTTATGCCGCTTAAAGAAAAGGCGCACAAGGCACAACTTTATCTGGTTCAGTACAATGGTTTAGCACCGGTCAAGCAGGAGAGTTTCCTGATTGTTCCGGTGCCGGGCGACCAGCGGGTGATCAAGGTGGCCGTTCCTAAATATGTAACGCGTTTTGTTCCAGACGGCGGCTTTAAGCTTTCCGCGGTAGGTGCCAATGGCAAGACCTTCAGCGACTTTTCTGAAACGGCCGAGGATATTGTCGCTTTGGCGACCCAAGCCTTAGAGAAGCATAAAGCCGCTTTTATTGTCAAGACCTTGGGCCGTAATGCTGCGCGCTATGCGGCTGAAGAGAAAGCTTCGGATAAGATTAACAAGCAATACGGGGACAACGTAGCTCTGGCTTTTGATGTCATGACCGGGATCTTTAACGTTTTGGTCGAGAAGGCGGATTTACGTTGTAGCCGTTTAATGCCGGCCGAGGTGCGTGTTGCCGCCCTTATCCTTGAACCGGGCGAATACGAGATATCTTTTGAAACCACCGCTTCGTCTTACAAGGCGCAAACGCAAAAGTTTCTGGGAAAAATCAGCTTAAAGGCTGGGGAGACCCGGTTTCTTACCGTAGCTACTTACTAATTCCGGGGACAGCTACCATAATTAGGATTGACAATTTTAAGGTCTTGTGGCACATTTTATAATGTAGAGCAAAGCGCAATGTTAGCGCTTCAAGAGAGGTAAAATGTTGCTAATAAATAGAAAAGGCGACAAGAGGTTGTCGTGGAGGTTTGCTATAGTCGTTTCGAACTCAAACTTACGTAATCATAAGACAAATTTATGAAGAACAAGTCATATGACAAAAAGATCTTTCGCCTTCTTTTTATCCTTAATAAATTAGAGACAAGAAAAAAAGTTTCCACTTCTGATTTGGCTAAGGAATTCAATGTCTCCTTGCGTACAGTGCAGAGGGATATTGAACTTTTAAGCATGGCAGGGTTTCCCCTTATTTCTTTATATATTAAAATGGATACCGCATGTAAAGGTGGTTGAGCCGAAGGAATTGAGGGATAGAGTAAAGAACAGCGTTACTGCTTATGCTGATAAGTTGTGAGTTTGGGAGAAAAATTTCTATGCAAAAAAAAGGAACCTAAAAGATAGAATGGAAATGAAAAAGGATGAATAATGGCAAAAGATAAAACGCATCGAGGAAACACCAGTCAATTCTATGTGGCGGCTGAACTTTGTCGCAGAGAGTTTGTCGCTGTACCCACAATGGGAAATTGTCCCAATACTGATGTTTTGTGTAGCAATAAAGAAGGGACTAAATTTGTTCATATCCAAGTAAAGACCTTTCGGCCCCGCGATAAAAGTTGTAGTGTTGGATTAAAGGCAGAAAAAAATTACGGTGATAATTTCTTCTGGGTTTTATGCGGTATACCAGAACCTGGAGACAAAGACCAAATCTTTAAATATTTTATTATTCCCTCGACAGCAATGAGCCGAAATGTCAAAAAATCATTTAAATTGTGGAAAGAAACACCTGGCTCAAAAGGGCAGGTTCGCAGCCAAAACAATAAGATTAGAATAGCTGCCATTCCACCTGAAAAAAATTTGAATGGCTGGGATATTTCCCCTTATTTGAATAACTGGCAATCGATAAAAGATAAATTAGAAGGAAGAAGTAATTTTCAGGGACACGAAGAATTTAAAGAAACAAAGAGGATAGGAGGTGTGCGTGGCTAATATTACAAACATAGGTAAATTTGTAAAACATTTAGAAAAGAATAAAAGCAAAATAGCGTTTCTTCAATTAACTGGAAAAATGGAAGATTATCTCGTAAAAGAGTATATCTATTTTATATGTCAGGATAACAGTTACTTTGTTTATAGTAATTACGGAAAGAAGGGAGAATTAAGAAGGGACATATGCTTGCTACAGCGAATGAAAGATGGAATTTTTATTCGCGCTTTTATTGAAGCCAAATACTTAAGAAATATACACAGAGACAGGGTTGATTATAATGCAAAGGATGAGATTAAAAGCGTAATGAAGTCTTTGAAAAAACAATTAGAAAAATACCCTAATGAAAAAAGACATGGGGAATTTGTCGTGAAACTCAAATCTAAAAAACGGTATGTTTACGGGTTAGTTTTTGCATCGTATGTTGCTAAAACTAAAAAAGAAAAAAAGGATATGGATAAAGATTTTTTTAATAAGATACGTTCTGACTCAAAGAACTTGAAATTTAAAAATCATGATAGCGTTTCGGCTGCACTCACATCCGTTTATGAAAACGAGTACGTTAAAAGATTCGGTGAAGTTTTTTATGTTACGTTGAAGATAGGGTTGTGGGTAGTGGATGAGAATGTTTAAATCCAAACTTTCTCGTTCAAAATTAGAATTATTTCTAGGTTGTTCGTGGTGTTTTTGGCTGGATATAAAGAAAGGTGGTAGGTGACCGCCTGACGCAATATTATTTTTCTTTTGACTGTTTTATGGTTGGGGAGTAAAATGCAGATAGCACAAATTAAATAGAAAATTAAAGTGGAGTAGCAAATGGAAGAAAAAATATTTGAGAGAGAGTTGGAAGAAGTAGTTAGTATTAGTAAAGAATTTGGCGCGGACAAAGTATTGCTATTCGGGTCTTGCTTAGAAGATATTAAAACAGCTCGTGATATTGATATCGCGGTAAGCGGAATTAAACCAAAAGAGTTTTTCGGGTATTATGGTAAAGTTTCCATAGCCTCAAAGGATGAGGTGGACATAGTTGACTTGGATGATATAAGAGAACATTTTTATAAGAGGATTCTGTCCAAAGGAAGGATTATATATGAAAGAAGTAAATAAGGAATTGAAAGAAGATATATTTGACGAAGAGAGAGCGATAGAGGAGGTCTTAGAAAGACTTTTTAAAATTAAAGCTAAATTTAATACTTTGTCTAAGGAAGATTATTCTGTCGAACCTGCAATGGGCACATATTTAATGAATTTTTATAATGGCGTGGAGAATATTTTGAAACGTATCGCAAAAAATTATTATTTTGCTATGCCAAAAGGAGAGAGTTGGCATAAAGAATTGCTCAATTTAGCATTTAATCCTCCTCAAGAGAAAGTTGCGATTTTTAGCCGGGAGATAGCAGAACGACTTCATGCTTATAGAAATTTTAGGCATCGGTTTATAAGCGGTTATGGTTTTCAGCTAAAAGGGGAGAAAATGATAGGGTTAATAGATAATATCGAGCCGCTATGGGATGACATAAAAAAGGCCATGTCAGATTTTTGGGATAAGATATAACTTGTTAAACATTTCCTCCTGCCAACCACCTTTTTCAATAATTTTTCAAAAAAAATATAACCAAACGACACGACCCTGTCGCTTACCTTTTGCATAATATAAGCCGAGTTTACTTTTAAGGATTTTTCCCTTAATAAAAGGGGAGGATTTACGGATACATAATAGAGGACTAAAAATATTGTTTATAAATCAAATGAAAATAGCAATAACTTCCGATTTACATTTAGATCCTAAGTATACCATCAAAGAGATGATTACTGAGGAAGAGGTAAGAAGCACTTATCCTGATGATTTTCCGGATACAGATTTTGAGCATGGTGAGCCGGCAAATAATCTGCGCCGTTGGCTGGTTTTAGAGGAAATATTAGAGAATTGTAAAAAAAGCCGCACAGAGCACTTAATTATTGCCGGCGACCTTTTAGATAAGCGTTCTCTTTGTATCGGATTGGACGATCTCTTTGGCCGTTATAAAGAGATAACTGTCCATATTATCCCCGGTAATCACGATGATTTTCTAAGCAAAAAGTATTTCTCTTCTTCTTTAAGCAATGTGATTATTTATGAACAGCCGGCAGTTACCGCCATCGCGGGAAAATTATTTGTTTTTATCCCCTATCGCGAAAATGCCTCAGCGGCGCAGGAACTTTTAAAAATTAAACCGCAGATTCCTGTAGATAAGGAGTGGGTTTTAATTTCTCATAGCGAGCTGGCTGCAGAAGAATATAGTTTAAGTAGTGAAGAAAGAAAAATATATTTTCCTCTTACCAAAAGGGACTTAGCCGCCTTAAATCCTAACTTGGTCGTTTTGGGTCATATTCATCAGCCGCCAAAACAGCCGATTTACGGCAAAGTGTTTTATCCTGGGTCGCCCTGCGCTTGTAACCGCAATGAAACCGGTATTCGTTCTTATATCACGATAGATTTAGATGTACCCTTAGGTAAAGAGAATATTGAGTATAATGAACTCAACCGGGGGTTAGTTTATTATACTCAAGATATTTTTGTTTTTCCTTTGCAGGATGAAGGCAAGTTTGTGGAAAATCAGTTGGAAATTATATTGTGGGGGATAATTTACGATCTTGTTCAAAGCGCAAAAGGAACCGTTTTCAGTGAACAAATTGAAGCCCTAATGCGCCGGCGAGTTTATCTTACTTTAAACGTTAAAGGGGTGAGCTTTGAAGGGAAAGATTGTCTGGGGAAGCTGGTGAATAAATATATCGGCGATAAGGTGTTGTATCCCGTGCTTGATACAAGGGAAGTTGATGTGTCTGAAGATGCACAAATACCACTTATTACCCAGGAACTTTACAATAATATTATGGAGACATTTTGTTCATCTGAGCGTTTCCACGGGTATAAAGAAAAGCCGCGGTATTTATTAGGAGAAAAGGATAGCGATAAAATATTATTAAAATAAGGGAAATAATGGGGTCAGACCCTGAAAGCTGAAAGTATTTGACAATTAAGGAATTTTTTATTAAAATGTCTTTATGGCACGCCCTTATCGCCTGCAAGGTGAAAACTGCTTTTATCATATAACCAGCCGGGGAGACAATAGAAAGAATATCTTTATCAGCGATTACGATTTTGAGAAGTTCTTAGAGTATCTTCAGCTTGCCAAGGACAAATATAAGTTCAATCTTTATGCTTACTGCCTGATGTCTAACCATTACCACCTTTTTCTTGAAACCTTACAGCCTAATCTGTCAAAAATAATGCAGTATATAAATACCGCCTATACGGTTTATTATAATAAGAAACGAAATAAAACCGGCCATTTATTCCAAGGCAGATTTAAATCCCTATTGGTTGATCAAGACAGCTATTTTCTGGAACTCACCCGCTATATTCACCTAAACCCGGTGAAAGCCAAGATAGTAGATTTACCTCAAAAGTATAAGTGGTCCAGCTTTAAAGGATACATAAAGCCTAAGACCGATAAATATATAGACTACCCTGAACTTAACAGCTATTTACCTATGAAGCCATCTCACTATAAAGATTTTGTTTTAAATTCAATAGGTAAAAAGGACACCCTATTTGATAGTATCTATGCCGGATTTTTCCTTGGAGGTAAGGACTTTATTGAGGATAAGCTGGCTAAATTCAAATCCGAAATAGACTCAGGCGATTTTGCCCACAAAAGAAAACTTCAACCAGCCATATCAATTGATGATATAATAAGCGTAACCGGCAAAATCTTTAAAGAAGACAAAGAAAGCACTATTGCTAAAAAACATAGCCATTCTTTCACGCGTAAGATAGTAATCTTTATAACCAGAAAAGCAACGCCATTAACAAATAAACAGATTGGAGAATATTTTAACATAAGCGATTCGGCAGTAACCAAGGCCGGCAATATAGTCGAAGCTTCATTAAAAGAAAGTAAACAATTAAAAAGGAAGCTTGATGGGATACTTTCAGCATTCAGGGTCTGACCCCGTTACACTCCGTTCATGACCCCGTTACACTCCGTTCAGAAACATGATGCTCGTAATCTTCCATTTGAAAGAGAATTCGATCTGGCGATCATGCTTTGTGAAGGCGAGTTCTCTCTTATGGAAACGGATGAGATGAACTTTGAGATCCTCAAGAACGCAACAAAAGCGCTGAAAGATAAAGGCAAGCTTATTTTCACCACATTAAACGGATTGTTCCCGCTGTTTCATTCGGTCAAGGAATTCTATGAGTCGGCGCAGAAAGAAGGCCAGGCCCAGTGCAAGGAGTGCTCCTTTGATCTGATGACTTTCCGTGACCATAACACCACTGTCATTGAAGACGACTCCGGGAATAAAAGAGAACTCAAGTGCAACGAGCGTTATTACATGCCCAGCGAGATAATATGGCTTTTAAAGACGCTGGGGTTCAAAAATATTGACATCTTTGGCGCAAAGCTCGGGGCATACTCAAGAAACGACAAACTGACCATCGATGACTTCGAAATGCTCGTTATAGCGGAGAAGTAGCCTATCTGTCATTCCCACGAAAGTGGGAATCCATAAATGTCCACTCGCCAGTGGACATTTAGGCCTGATAGACATTTAATGTTCACTTTACCCCTAATGTTCACTAATTAGTGAACATTAAATAGGCAGTTACTAACATAAATAGTGCTATAACAACCATGAAAGATTACAGATAAAAAACAGCTTGACATTTTGTCAGAAAAAGCATATAGTTTATCTGACAAGAAAAGGAGTCATAAATGTCGCAAAGCATTGATAATAAGGTAGTTAGCAGGATATACGGAAAGAAGAGGGGTTGGGTCTTTACTCCAATGCATTTTCTTGACCTTGGAAGTCGTATGGCGGTAGATCAAGCACTTGGACGATTAACTAAATCAGGGACGATACGTCGTTTGTCTCGAGGATTATACGATTATCCAGCACAACATCCGGATTTTGGAGACCTCCCACCTAATTATGATCGGATTGCGCAAGCATTAGTGGGACGGGATAATTTAAAAATTCAGCCGTCAGGCGCGTACGCCGCGAATCTTTTGGGATTAACAGAGCAAGTCCCGGCAAAGATCGTTTTTCTTACTGACGGCCCGAATCGAAAAGTACAAGTAGGAAAACGGACGATTGTTTTGAAGAGAACAACGCCAAGAAACATGGCAACAGCTGGACGGATAAGCGGACTAGTTATTCAGGCTCTACGTTACTTAAAACAGGTAAACATTGATTCAGCCGTTATTGTGAAACTTAAAAGAAGGTTGTCTGATGGCGATAAAAATACACTTATGAATGATATTCGTTATGCGCCATCATGGATAGGGAATATTTTCAGAAGCATAAAAGAGTGAGAGATGTATGGATAATTTTTTATTATTAAAGGACGGGGATAAAAAAGTATATTTCGATGTTGTCTCGAATGAATTAGATGTAACGCCCCAACTCATTGAAAAAGACTTTTGGGTATGCTGGATACTTAAAACCCTTTTTACACTACCTGCATCCGGCAAGCACTTAACATTTAAAGGCGGCACATCGCTTTCGAAGTGTTATAACATTATTAAACGCTTTTCAGAAGATGTTGACGTTTCAATTGAAAGGTCATTTTTGTCTACCCATGAACCAATCGAGCCTGATGGAGAACAGAGTGGCAAAGAAAACCAGCGAAGGCTAGCTCGATTGAAGCAAGCATGCCAAGAAAAGATTGCCGATGTAGTCATTCCTGAATTGGAAGATAAAATTAAAACCGCATTGTCCGGCATAGGAGAATGGCAGATAAAACTAGATCCTGATGATCCAGACAAACAAACTGTTTTATTTACATATCCCAGTGTCGTAGACAATGACGTTAGCGGAGGGTATGTTCAGCCTGTTGTGAAGATTGAATTCGGGGCAAGATCGGATCATTGGCCTGTTGAGACCATGTTTGTTAGCCCCTATGTTTCTAGCGCGGCCGGTAAGGTGACTATTGAAGGCACGCAGGTACGCGTTTTGGGGGCCGAAAGAACATTTTGGGAAAAAGCGACAATATTACATGCAATTAGCCATGGCTCAAAATTATGCGCAAGGATGTCACGCCACTACTACGACGTGGGCGAGATGGTTGGTTCTTCTATTTATAGCAAAGCTATTCAGAATATTGACTTATTGATAAAAGTTGCTGAGCATAAGACCTTATTTTTTGAAGACAGTAAGGCGCGGTATGATTTGGCAAAGCCCGGGAGTCTTAGGCTGATGCCTCTAAAGGAGCATCTTGTTCAGCTAAATGATGACTATCGGCAAATGCAGGAAATGTTTTTTGAAGACTCGCCGTCATTTGAGAGCGTTTTGGAGAAACTAAAAACGGCAGAAGAAGAGATTAACAGGATAAAACAATGAACTACTGGTGGGCAGCAGATTATCACTTCTCGCATTTCAATATCATTCGCTATCGCGAAAGGCCTTTTAAAACGGCTAAAGAGATGAATAGAGTGATTATCCGCGAACATAACGAGAGGGTAAAACCTGAGGATACGGTTTTCTTTCTGGGCGACTTCATCTTTAAAGGCGGAAAAGAAGGTGGAGAAGAACGCTACCGTGAATTCGAGAAGAAACTCAACGGTAAATTCATATTTATCAAGGGCAATCACGACCGGAACAACAGCCTCAAGACGATCATCACGAAAATGTATATCCATTATGGGGCAAAGGATATTTGTATGACGCATAGACCGGAGAATGTTGATCCTGATGTGCCATTGAATTTCTGCGGTCATGTCCATCAGCGTTATAAAATAAAGCGGCTAAATGATAAGTCCTTGATCGTGAACCTTTCGGTTGAGGTCTGGAATTATTACCCGGTCTCATTTAAAGAAGTTACCTCCGCTGTCTCAGCGTTTGTGAAGGAAAAGAAGAAAAGTGAAGAAAAAAAATGACGAAGAAAGCTAAAGCTACAGGTATTAAAACTTGGCCGGAGGATGACAGGCCGAGAGAGAAACTTTTGAAGAAGGGTGCGCGGGCCCTGAGTAATTCCGAGCTCTTGGCGATTCTTCTTTGTACCGGCACCAATGGTTCAAGCGCCATTGATATTGCCCGTAAGGCGATGAAGAAGTTCGGCACATTTAATGAATAAAAAACGGTCGCTGTCCCTATTTTTCCAGTTATTAGCATTCTTTTGTCTTCTGATAATATAAGCACATGTCCGGTTGAAAGACATTTCAAAAACCTCTTACCAAACATCTCCATTCTGTTATAATAATCACACGTGAAAAAGAGAAAGTGGGACTGTTTCAAAATACAACAGCTCCCGATTACACCCCTGCCTGCCGGCAGGCAGGGGTGTAATCATCTTTTAATGAGGAGCAAATCCATCGACTTTAGTCGGTGGAGATTCACTAAGCTATGAAAGAGAAAATACTGATTGTAGAGGACGAAAAAGATATAGTCAAGATGCTGGACTATAACCTTAAAAAGGAGGGATTTAGGATTTTTTCTGTTCATGACGGCGAAGATGCCATAGATTCTGCAAACAAAGAACAGCCCGACCTTATTATTCTAGATTTAATGCTTCCCGGAATCGACGGTTTAGAAGTCTGTAAGAGTCTAAAAAATAGCAATAAAACCGCATCTATTCCGATAATTATGCTTACAGCCAAAAGCCAGGAATCGGATAAAGTCATAGGCCTTGAGTTGGGAGCAGATGATTATGTAACTAAACCGTTCAGTCCGAGAGAATTGATTGCTCGGATAAAAGCAGTATTGCGGCGTATGAAGGAAAAAGATAGGCTGCCAGAAGTGCTCAAAATTGGCGATTTAACCATCGACTTTTCAAAGATTAGTGTAGCCATTAAAGGCAAGCCCATAGAGCTTACGTCAAAGGAATTTGAACTATTGAAGACATTACTGAACGCAAAAGGCAGAGTTTTGTCACGTGATTATCTCTTGGATAATATTTGGGGGTTTGATCATGCTATGGAAATCCAAACTCGTACTGTAGACGTGCATATTCAGACCCTACGTAAAAAGTTAAAAAATGAATCAAAACGGATTATCACAGTAAAAAATTACGGATATAGGTTTGAGCATGAAGATTAGAAGTTTTAAGCTAAAACTTATTTTTTCGTATATTTTCATAATTTTAGTTTCCTTTGGCCTTATAGCCTTTTTCTTAGATAGGAATCTTAAGACAGTTCTCCTCGGTTTAATTTTTGCCTTGGCCATTGCCCTTGTTTTAGGCTCAGTAATAGCGGCTCAAACCATAAGGTCGATTAACAGAATGATTCAGGTCTCACGTAAGTTTTCTGAAGGAGATTTTAGCCGCAGAATTATACAATCCTCTAAT
The DNA here is from genome assembly GCA_018823915.1 of Candidatus Omnitrophota bacterium. GTDB lineage: Bacteria > Omnitrophota > Gorgyraeia > Duberdicusellales > 4484-171 > JAHJHM01. The sequence continues at coordinate 331 of JAHJHM010000050.1, read as the reverse complement.
GATGAGATCGGGGAACTTGCCGCGACTTTAAACAAAATGGCGCAGGGGCTGGAAGATAAAGTCAAAGAAATCAAGGCGCAAAATCAGAAACTCGCTGCAATTTTTAACAGTATGATCGAAGGCATAATCGTTGTTGATAAGGAGTTCCGTATTACTTCTGTTAATCCCACTATTGAGAAAATATTTAACGTTTCAAAGGAAGAAGCGGAAGGAAAAGTTTTTCTTGAGGCTATACTTAACAAGACGCTTTATTTAATCTTTTGTCCTGCGGGGTGTTATGAATCAAATATTGACTTCTTTTGCAACCGTGCTATAATCTCTGCATGCCTTA
>JAHJHM010000049.1 GCA_018823915.1 Candidatus Omnitrophota bacterium | reverse complement strand
TTAATGAAATAAAGCAAAGTGAATTATCCACCGATTTAGAAGAGGCATTAGAAGAATATACTTCAAGGGGAGTAAAAAAAGAAGGCCAACCCAGCAAAAACTATTTCACTGAATCCCAGATTAATGAATTGGAGGAGTTAATTGATAATTTGTTTCATTAATTTAATCTAACAATTTGCCAATTATTAACTTATAGAAATTTGGTCATATTAATTAAGAATAACCTTATTTTCATTTATTGCTTATTTTTTTGGTATATGGTACAATTTTATTTCGAAAAATGTCCTATTATTAGTAATATTATACAGAAGCATATGAATAAAATTGTAAAAAATTATAGAGTTGTCATCGAAAATGTGACTCCGCAGATCGATAGCGGTGATTTTCCCATTAAAAGAGGTGTTGGTGAGATCGTTTCCGTCAAAGCTGTTATATTCGCAGACGCACACGATGATGTCAGCGCGGCGCTCTTATACCGCAGGATAAATGAGAAAAAGTGGCATGAGATTTCCATGGCTAAGAGCCTCAACGATCAATGGTATGCCAGCTTCACTATAGAAAGCCAAGAAGGTTATATCTATACCGTTTGCGGATGGGTTAACGAGTTTACAACATGGCAAAAGAAATTGTCCAAATTCTGGGCTGCCGGCCAAGATGTACGGTTAGAGATGAAAGAAGGGGCAATTCTTTTAAAACAGGCAGCAAACAATGGAAATGCAAGAGAAGTAAAATGGCTAAGAAAATGGGCTGAAGATTTCAATAATGAAAAGAAAATTTTCAGTAATGCTTACATTGCTCAAAGTGGTGCATTATCTGAATTGATGAAGAAATTTGGAGTGCGAAAATCTCTCAAGAATTATATTCGAGAATTAAAAGTTCATGTTGATCGGCCTAAAGCGCTCTTTAGCGCCTGGTATGAGATTTTTCCAAGATCATTTGGACAAAAGGAAGGAACTCATGGCACATTTAAGGATTGCGAGCGCCTGTTGCCTGACATTGCCCTCATGGGGTTCGATGTTTTATATTTTCCCCCGATACATCCCATAGGCGTTACAAAACGAAAAGGGAAAAACAATGCGCTTACTGTTGTTAAAAGTGATCCGGGAAGCCCATGGGCCGTCGGGTCAAAAGAGGGCGGGCACAAATCTATTCACCATCAGCTCGGAACAGTCCAAGACCTAAAAGAATTGATAGCTAAAGCGAAGACGTTTGAAATAGAAATCGCTTTGGACATTGCTTTTCAATGTTCTCCGGATCATCCCTATGTCAAAAAGCATCCGCAATGGTTTAAATGGCGCCCGGATAAAACAATTCAATATGCCGAGAATCCTCCTAAGAAGTACGAAGATATTTATCCGATCAACTTTGATAATGAAGATTATCAGAATCTGATTGAAGAGCTGAAAAGCGTTTTTGTTTACTGGATCAAACAGGGTGTCCGGATATTCCGTGTGGATAATCCGCACACAAAGCCTTTTGCCTTTTGGGACTGGGTTATTGACGGAATTCGACAAGAGCATCCGGATGTTTTATTTTTAGCAGAAGCTTTTACAAGGCCTCATGTAATGCAGCGTCTGGCAAAGGGTGGTTTTCATCAATCCTACACCTATTTCACATGGCGCACATCCAAATGGGATTTTGAACAATATATGAGTGAATTAACACAATCAGAGATGCGCGAATATTTCCGGCCTAATTTCTGGCCAAACACACCGGATATTCTCCCCTTTCATCTGCAGCATGGGGGACGTCCGGCCTTTATGCAAAGATTGGTTCTTGCAGCGACCCTCTCATCGAATTACGGAATTTATGCGCCGGCTTATGAGCTTTGCGTTTCCGAAGCCATTGAAGGAAAGGAAGAATATTATAATTCTGAAAAGTATGAATTAAAGGCGTGGAATAGAGATGCTGACTGGAGCCTGAAAGATTTTATAACAAGAGTGAATAAAATCAGAAGGGAAAATCCAGCTTTGCAATCAACGTTTAACTATAAGTCATGCTTAACAAATAACGAGCAAATACTGTGCTTTCAAAAAGTTTCTCCCGACAAATCTAATATTATATTGACTGTTGTTAATCTTGATCCATACAGCAAGCAATCCGCGATGATTTGCGTGCCGGTAGAGGATTTCGAGATCGGTTATCACCGGCATTATACTGTTTGTGATTTGTTAACAAACGCTGAATACACATGGTACCAGGATTGGAATTATGTGGAACTCGATCCGTATTCCTGCCCGGCCCATATTTTTAAAATCAGTATGGTTTAACCCAATGGTTAAAAACACAATTATTGATGACGAACAATTCTGGTATAAAGATGCCGTAATTTACCAGCTGCATGTCAAAACCTTTTATGATAGCGACGGGGATGGTATCGGTGATTTTAAAGGGTTGACGGAGAAACTGGATTATTTAAAAAAGCTGGGAATTACCGCAATTTGGTTATTGCCTTTTTATCCGTCACCGTTAAAAGATGATGGCTATGACATCGCGGACTACTACAATGTTCATCCTCAGTACGGGAGTTTAAAGGATTTTAAAGAATTTTTGAAACAAGCGCATTTACGGGATTTAAAAGTCATCACAGAACTCGTCATTAACCATACTTCTGATGAGCATGCATGGTTTAAAAGTGCCCGTAGGGCTAAACCGGGCTCTAAGGAAAGAGATTTTTATGTATGGAGCGATACGGCGGATAAGTATAAGGAGGCACGAATTATCTTTAAGGATTTTGAGCATTCTAACTGGTCGTGGGACTCACTAGCTAACGCCCATTATTGGCACCGGTTTTACCATCATCAGCCTGATCTTAATTTTGAAAATCCGCACGTGCAGAAAGAGATCTTCAAGGTAGTTGATTTTTGGTTTGGCATGGGCGTTGATGGTATGCGCCTTGATGCCGTACCTTATTTATTTGAACGGGAGGGGACAAATTGTGAAAATTTACCCGAAACATATGAATATCTTAAAAAACTCAGGGCTTATGTCGATAATAAATTTCAAAATAAAATGCTTTTGGCCGAGGCAAATCAATGGCCGGAGGATTCTGTTGCTTATTTCGGCGAAGGGCATGGATGTCACATGAATTTTCATTTTCCTCTTATGCCGCGGATGTACATGGCCTTGCAAATGGAGGACAGATACCCCATCATTGATATTTTAGAACAAACGCCGGAAATTCCCGAATCCTGCCAATGGGCCATATTCTTAAGAAATCATGATGAGCTGACGCTGGAGATGGTTACGGATGAAGAGCGCGATTATATGTATAAAGCTTTTGCGGAAGACACAAGAATGAAAATTAATTTAGGGATCAGGCGAAGGTTAGTCCCGTTATTGGATAATGACCGAAAAAGAATTGAATTGATGAACATTCTTCTGTTTTCCTTGATGGGTACTCCGATCGTCTATTACGGTGATGAGATCGGAATGGGAGATAATTATTATTTGGGGGACAGGGACGGAGTGCGTACTCCTATGCAGTGGAGCCCTGACCGCAATGCCGGTTTTTCCAAAGCAAATCCGCATCAACTATATTTGCCGGTCATCATCGACCCGGAATTCCACTATGAAACGATCAATGTTGAAACGCAGGAGAGAAGCCTTTCATCTATTCTCTGGTGGATGCGCCGCGTTATTGATAAAAGAAAGAAATTCAAGGCCTTCAGCCGGGGGAGCATAGAATTTTTATTGCCCGAAAACCCAAAAGTTTTTACGTTCATCCGCCGCTATAAAGATGAGGCGATATTAGTGGTTATCAATTTATCCCGCTATTCTCAAGCGGTTGGATTGAATCTCCAGAAATACAAAGAGTGCGTTCCTGAAGAAATTTTTAGTTTTAATAAATTTCCGAGGATCAAGGATGCTCCGTATACTATCACTTTAAGCCCGCACAGCCACTACTGGTTATCGCTGAAAAAAGAAGAAAGTATCGTTGCTGCCGAACGGCAAGAAGAAACTTCCTGTTTTGAAGTATCCAAATCCTGGGATGAAATTTTGTCAATAAAGCACATTGATAAATTTATGAGAGATGTTCTCCCGGATTATTTATGCCAATGCCGTTGGTTTGGGGGGAAATCGAGAACAATACAAAGCATAAAAATTGTTAATGACTTTCCTTTGAATATTAATAAATCCATCATCCATTTAATATGTTTTGATGTGAAATACACCGACGGAATAAGCAATGTCTATTTATTGCCCCTGGCTTTCGCGGGCAAGGATAAAGCGGCTCAGCTTTTAAAGGACAACCCATATTCCATTATAGTGAATATAAATGTTAACGGCACAGAAGGCGTTGTTTATGACGGCGTGTTTAACAGCGATTTTCATAGCTATCTATTTTCTCTGATCGCCGGGAATAAACGCGTTAAGCAGGATTCAGGTGTGATTGCCGGTTATACGGGGAAAAAACATAAGAATGTTTTAAAAGAGTTGAAGCTAAAGATCGCCGCCGAAGTCCTTAAGGCTGAACAGAGCAACACGTCCATCATTTTCAACAACAAATATTTTCTTAAGATTTTTAGAAAATTGGAACCAGGGGTAAATCCTGATACGGAAATTATCAAATATCTAACAGAAGAAAAAGAGTTTTCTCATGTCCCAAGTTTTGCCGGGGCCATTGAGTATCAGCGCCCCAGGAGCGAGCCGGTAGTCTTTTGTTTATTGCAAGAGAACGTCGTAAACCAAGGCAACGCATGGACATTTACATTTGATCACTTAAAAGGTTATTATGAACGGGTTTTGGCAAAAAAATCTGAAAAGGAAAATGTGATGAGATTGCCGGAATCACTTTTGGATGTACAGTCAGATAATATCCCGGTGGCGATGAATGAACATATGGGGGCATTCTACTTGGAGATGATAAAACTATTGGGGCAGAGAACCGCGGAACTTCACTTAGAATTTTCGTCCAATTATGATAACCCGGACTTTGCTCCGGAGAATTTTTCCACGCTTTATCAGCGTTCCGTGTATCAGTCCATGCGAGGTTTAATAAATAAAGTCTTGCAGGATCTTAGAAAAAACGTGTCAAAGCTGAAGAAAGAAAATCAAAAAGACGCCAGGGCCGTTTTGCGTAAAGATAAGGAAATTATCGGGTGCCTTGAAAGGATTACCCAAAAAAAGTTTTCAGCCCTTAAAATCAGAATTCACGGGGACTACCATTTAGGGCAGGTTTTATATACGGGGAAAGATTTTATCATTATTGATTTTGAAGGAGAACCCGCGCGCTCTTTATCCGAGCGGAGGCTCAAACATTCTGTTCTTCGGGATTTGGCAGGGATGATCCGGTCATTCCATTACGCGGCTTACGGGGCGTTAATTTTAAACACGTTCGTGCAGCCCGATGATATTAAACGGCTGGAACCCTGGGCGGATCAGTGGTATTACTATGTGAGCGGTGTTTTTCTGGATTCATATTTGAACACGTTAGGGGAATCAAACCTTATTCCAAAGGACAAAAAGGACTTTAAGGTTTTGCTTCAAGTGTTTCTCCTGGAGAAAGCCGTTTATGAGCTGGGTTATGAATTAAATAATCGGCCTGATTGGGTATCGATCCCGTTAAGAGGCATTAAACATATATTGGCGGACGCGAAAATAAAAAAATGAGGTGATGTTATGACAATAAAAATAAAAAACAAAGCTATGATTAATGAAAAAAATGCATCAGTTAAATCAAATCCGGTGAATCATGATGTCAGCCGGTTTACAGAGCAGGATGTGTATCTCTTTAAGGGTCATTTTGGATTGGGTTCCTTCTCACTTTCCGTCTGATGAATACGGGCTTTGTTATTTTGACGGGACGCATTTGTTTGAGCATGAAGATTATAAGAAAGGGTTTCATCCCGACTGGAACAGCTATATTTATAATTATGGCCGCAGGGAAACAATGAACTTTTTGATCAGCAGCGCGCTTTTCTGGCTGGATAAATATCATGTTGATGGATTGCGTGTTGACGGCGTCGCCTCGATGGTAAATGGTCAGTAAAATACACTCTATTGCAAAATGCAAAGTGCAGATTGCAAAGTGAAAAATGCAAAGGTAAGAGATATGAGTTTTGTGTGCAAGTGTTTAATTCTAACTTTTACAATTTACAATTTGCAATTTGCAATT
>JAHJHM010000048.1 GCA_018823915.1 Candidatus Omnitrophota bacterium | reverse complement strand
TGCAAAGGTAAGAGATATGAGTTTTGTGTGCAAGTGTTTAATTCTAACTTTTACAATTTACAATTTGCAATTTGCATTTTGCACTGAATATTCACTGGATATTCAAAAGAATTTGGACGGTGTTCAGTGAATATTTACATGAAAGGAGCCCGCCCGTTTAGCCAGGTATTCCTAAGGGATAAAAAATACATAAAAAAGATTTTAGATTCTCTTGATATTGAAGGAGAAGAAGTTTTAGAAATTGGAGCCGGATGTGGCGAGCTGAGCGGTTTTCTTTACCCAAGAGCAAAGTTTCTTTACTGTGTAGAAGTCGACGCTAAATTCATTCCTAGCCTAAAGAGTAAATTTTGCGATATTCCCAATACCCAAGTAATCAAAAGCGATATACTTAAATTTTCCCTTTCTAAATTGAACCCCGTTAGAAGTAAATCACCAGAGATAATTGTCGCATCAAAGGCAGCGACTTCTATCGGGGTGAAGAAAAAATTAATAATTTTTGGTAATATCCCTTATCAGATAAGCAAACGGATAATAAAATATTTGGTGGAAAATAGAAGCCATATTAAAAGAGCATACCTTACCTGCCAGAAGGAATTTAGTCAGAAGCTTATCGCCTCAGTTTCCACAGAACATTACGGTTTTTTAACTTGTTTTATCCAGTATTACGCGAAAGTTGAAAATTTATTTGATATTCCATCATCTGCCTTTTATCCTGTACCTAAAGTAGACTCTTCTTTTGTAAAGATAGAGTTTTACCGCGACTCACCCTATAATAAGGTAAGGAATGTGGATTATCTTTTCAAAATTGTCCGCCAAGCATTTTCTCAACGCAGAAAAAAGATTATAAATTCTTTATCCTTGCTTAAAGACGGGGATAAGTTTCTCTCGAGCCTCGGAATAAGTCCTAACGTTAGAGCAGAGAATTTATCTCTAAAAGAATACATATCTTTAGCAAACAAAAATCCCACTTGACATATTTCCCACAATATGCTATATTTTAATTGCACAATGCAGGAGGTGTTAAATGAAGATAACTGGTGAGGAGTTTAAACGTTTAGGAATAGCCAGGTTGGATACCAAAAACAGAGTAACCTTAGGAATACTGCTAAAAAGATTTAAAATATTAAAAGAAACCCCCATAACCGATTTTGAAACTTTCATAGGCGATAACGGTGATATTCTTCTAAGGCCTAGGGTGGCAATACCGGCCAAGGAATTATGGGTACACCAGAATCCCAAAGTGCTGGAGAGTATCCAGCGCGGTATGCAAGACATAAAAGAAGGCCGGGCCACTAAAGTAAAAGATTTAAACAAATTCTTTGAGGAGTTGTAATGTTTGAGCTTCACTTCTCCAGAGAAGCTAAAAATCAACTAAAAAATCTCAAAGAGGACAAAGGCCTGGCTAAGCGCTACAAAGCCGTAGGAGAAGCCTTCGGAAAATTACAAAGCAACCCACGACACCCCGGTTTACAAACTCACGAATACCAATCCTTGCAAGGCCCCAATGGAGAAAAAATCTTCGAGGCCTATGCTGAGCAAAATACACCAGCCGCTTATAGAATATTTTTCCATTATGGTCCAGATAAAGGAGTAATTTCAATCATTTCTATAAGACCGCATCCGTAAAAAAGAAACGGTTTAATTCTCTTCTCTTTAGCAAGCAGACTTTAAAATTAAATATTAATTCTGGACAAATCTTCTCAAAATACCTTCCGATTATTTCTTCACCCCGCTTTTTCTTACTGCGAAGAATTTCTACGAAGCAGAAAGAGCGGGGTTAAAAGAAAACGGTTTCAAAATTCCTGAAAAAATCCTTGGATTTAGCGGGTTTTTAGTAACTCAATATGTTATATTTATATGATAAATTAGCGAGCTGATTCATAGTGGCGCTGTTGCATAATGTACCAGCGCCTGATTACAATGATTACTAAAAGATTACAACGATTGAAAACATTAACAATTTTAATCACTGTAATCAAGTTTTAATCGTTGGAATCAGGGATTGTTGCATTTCGCAACAGTCCCATAGTTTACTTTATTTTTATAGAAAATTTGTTTTGCTGTTTTTGTTAACCCTTCCCCTAAGGACGGTGGTTAACTTACTAACTTATCAAAGAAGAGAAGGGTATCTTAGGAATATCCTGGGATGCCCTTTCTCTTCTTGATTTAGATTGTGGCAGGAAAAAGAGAATGAGGAAAAAGAACAAGATAAATTAGCGGCTATGGCTATTCTTTCTCAGGGAGATCTTAAATTGCTAAACTTTATTAGGCTGGGAGAATTAACTGCCTATTACCCTCATATTATAGAATTTCTTATTGATGTAATTGAAGAATCTGACGAGATAGGAAACGTTAATATCCTAGATACATTGAAACGCTTGCGAGAGGCTGCTTTACAAGCTAAAGAAGAAACCACCACTGAGCCACTTGATTCATCTTTCCAGCCACAACATGAAGAAAATTTAGAAAAACTAAGCAGAGCTCTCAACAAAGCTATCATATCATTAGAGAGTCAAAACAATTTTGGTAAGGATCGGAAAGATGAAGGTTTAGCTTCGTCAGGATTAACCAGAGGCGGTATTGACTTAAATCCTGACAACCTAAAAATGAGAACTACCTCAAGCGGGCTTCAATTTAACCTTCCCCTTCAAACTATCCGCAAATTCCAGGCTTCAAGCGGGCTTACTTTCCAGATTATGAAGATAGAAAAGGGTGTGGACTTAAAGAGTGTGTTGGGGATTGAGGAAGAGGAAAAAGAAGTGTCTTATCTGTCCCATTAGAGGCAAAAAGTGCCCATCAAATCCTTTTCTCAAGAGTACTGTTTAAATTTTTTTAATGGGTTACTATATTCGGATATCCCGATGTACGTCGTGGTTGTCAATTATCCTACCATACGATTGTCAGTGTTGTAACCATAAATATTTACATATGAAAGTATTGACAAATAACCATATTTATGCTATATTTTTTCTGTGGAGGTAAAACGCAGTAGTTTTGTTTGGGACTCAGTTAAGGAATTGACGAATGTTGTTAAGCATAGCGTTGATTTTTCTACAGCAGCAAGAGTATTTAAAGACCCAAACAGAAAAATTTATACTGACGCTAAGCATGGTAAAAAAGAAGAACGGTTTTTTTGTATAGGAAAGGTTGATAACCGAACTTTAACGGTAAGATTTACTTATCGCCAGAGAAGGATTAGAATAATTGGCGCCGGCTATTGGCGAAAGGGGGCAAGATATTATGAAAAAAAAGATTGAGCAGGATAAACCTATTGGCAAGCTGAAAAGAGTTGAAGATTTTCTTCCGCCTCCAGAAAAGTTAGTTGTCCCTCAAGATGTAGTAAAAGTTACGCTTTCGTTAAGTAGACCGAGCGTAGCATTTTTTAAACAACAGGCCAAACGAAATCATACTCAATATCAAAAGATGATTCGTAGATTAGTGGATAATTACGCGACACATTACTCTCATGCTTAAAAATCGCCATAGGATAGCCTCCATGCTTTCTGCACGTGGTTTTTATTTAGGGGGGGTGGGGGTACGATGTCTCTTCCCATTCCCGTACCTGGGGGCTGAACGTATTGACATTTAGCACGGATTAGTGTATATTTATTTTGTGGGAAACATTTACTGGGATCCAACAAAAAATCAAAAGTTAAAAACCGAACGAGATATTTCATTTGAGGAGATATTGGTTTGTATTGAAAATCAACAAATATTGGCTATTATTCAAAATCCCGGTAAAAAATACCAAAACCAAAGAGTCTTTGTTGTGGAGCTAAACAATTACGTTTATTATGTTCCATTCGTTAAAGCGGGGGATGATTTGTTTCTTAAAACTATTATTCCTAGCCGTAAGTTGACTAAGGAATATTTGAAACAGGGAGGCGATTAAGATGAAGAATTATCAACTCGATAAAGAAGAACAAGAATTATCGTCATCTATTGAAAGAGGCGAGTGGAAACCAGTTAAAAATATGGCGGCAGAGATCAAGAAATATGCTGAATACGCCAAAAATGCCTTGAAAAAAGACCAAAGGATTAGTATCCGTATGTCCAAACAGGATTTCATTGGTATTCAAGGTAGAGCCGTAGATGAGGGCATTTTATATCAAACATTGATTACAAGTATAGTGCATAAGTATCTAAATGGCAAATTAGTACCGAAGGCATAAAAATTTTGGGGGATAAAGGGGTCATCGACCTTTTTCACCATCCGCTACATTAAAATCTTGAAATCTACCAGCGTCGTCTTTTGGTTGGATAAAGAAGATAAAGTTATTTACGAAGCAGTTAGAGATTTTAAGGAAAAAATCTACGGCCCTTTTCCCAGCGATACACTCTTTCTAGGAGAAAATTTATCAAAATATGACTGCCTGATTACTACCTATCACGATCAGGCAATGATCCCTTTTAAGCTGCTTTCTTTTGGCGACGGGGTTAATTTAACTTTAGGCCTGCCGATTATAAGGACTTCTCCCGCTCACGGCGTAGCTTATGATATAATACGCCAAAAAAAATTGCCCTTCTCATCCTCTATGGAAGAAGCAATTAAACTCGCCCTGCGATTACCCTAATGAAAGGTGTAAATGGTC
>JAHJHM010000047.1 GCA_018823915.1 Candidatus Omnitrophota bacterium | reverse complement strand
TTTTGCACTTTGCAATATGCACTTTGCAATTTGCAATAGAATGTACTCTACTGACTATTTACCTAAGCTCATTCTGCATTTTTCATTTTTCATTTTTCACTTTGCACTTTGCAATAATATGTGCTTTACTGACTATTTACATTTTATAGTTGCGGGGGGCGGATTTGAACCGCCGACCTCAAGGTTATGAGCCTTGCAAGCTACCTGGCTGCTCTACCCCGCTTAAATACCTCAAGGGACTCTGCTCCCTTGATGGCCGCCTCGTAAAAATATCAAACCTGCCTACCGGCAAGGCAGGCAAGAAAACCTCTTAAATGTACTGTTAAATACTTTCTCAATAAACCAATATACCAATTTACTCCTCAATGTCAATAACTATTTCTCCCTCACGAGCCGCCCCTATATTCTCACGGGCAAGTTTCTCGTAAAGATACGGATCTTTATCCACTTCCTCAATTTTTATCTGTAAATCATTTATCTCTTGCTCTAACTCATTAATCTGAGATAGCAACTTGGCATTTGCCTGTTTTAATCTTTTTAACCTAGCGTAATTAGGAAAATAAAGAGCCATAAAAATAACAAAAATAATGCAAACGATTGAGGCTCTTTTTAATAACTTAAACTGGTTTAAATTTAAAAGTCTTACCCCCATACCTTGCTCTTACCCCCAACTCCTCTTCTATCCTCAACAATTCATTGTATTTGGCAACTCTATCACTGCGGGATAAGGAACCTGTCTTTATCTGGCCGCAAGCACTTCCTACGGCAAGATGAGAAATTGTGGTATCTTCGGTTTCGCCCGAGCGATGAGAGATTATACTTGAATACTTGAATTTAGAACCTAGCTCAATCGCTGCCAGTGTCTCACTAAGAGTGCCAATTTGATTTACTTTAATAAGAATGGAATTGCCCACCCCTTCATCAATTCCTCTTCTTATGCGCTTTACATTGGTAACAAATAAATCGTCTCCTACGATTTGGATCTTTTTACCTAATTCTAAGGTAAGATTGCGCCAACCCTCCCAATCATCCTCAGCTAAACCATCCTCTAGAGAAACAATAGGGTATTTATTCGCCAAGGATGAGTAGAAATTAATCATAGACTGAGAGCTAACCTTCTTGCCCTCAAACAAATAATACCCATCCTTAAAAAAAGAGCTCGCCGCGCTGTCTAAAGCCAAAGCTATCTCCTCCCCCGGCTTATATCCTGCTCTTTGGATTGCCTTAATGATTAGCTGCAGTGCCTCTTCGTTTTTATCTAAATTAGGAGCAAATCCTCCTTCGTCGCCAACCGATATGGAAAGTTTTTTTTCTTTTAGAATTGACTTTAAATTATGGAAAACTTCCGTTGCTGCCCTTAAAGCATACCGGAAACTCCTAAACCCTAAAGGGACGATCATAAACTCCTGAATATCCAAATTATTATCCGCATGCACGCCGCCGTTTAGAATATTCATGAGAGGCAAGGGGAGAGTATCCGCCTTGGTTTTTCCTAGGTATTTATAAAGAGGGACTCTCTTGGATTTAGCCGCTGCCTTGGCTACAGCCAAAGATACTCCTAAAATAGCATTTGCTCCCAATCTTGATTTATTAGGTGTTCCATCAAGCTCAATTAAAATCTGATCAATTTTTTTAAAGTTTGCCGGCTCTGCCTTTATTTTGGGAAAAATAACCAAATTAACATTATCTACTGCCTTTAAAACCCCTTTACCTAAAAACCTTTTTTTATCTTTATCTCTTAACTCTATTGCTTCATGTTCTCCTGTAGATGCCCCTGAAGGAACAGCCGCTCTCGCCCATACTCCACTATCAAGAGCCACGTCCACCTCAATTGTGGGATTACCCCGGGAATCAAGAATTTCTCTTGCCTTAATTTTTTTAATCTTTGCCATAAGCCTCCTTTGAACCCCGTAGGGGCAAGAAATCTACCTAAAAAGCCTTGTAATTATAATCAAAAATAAAGGCAGGGCAAAAAAAACAGTAAGTACGAATATAAGGGCGTACCTTCTTTTTTTAAATGCTAAATTACCTAAGGCCCTTGCTAACCTTATTGGTATTATTCTAAATATTTTTATGGGATAAATAAGCAACACCCCTATCGCGTTAAAAAGAAAATGAACAAAAGCAATAGCAACAGCGGAAATATTTCCTGTAGCAAAGGAAGCTAAAATAGCTGTAGTAGTTGTACCAATGTTCGCTCCCAAGGTAATAGGAAATATAGTTTCAACAGTTAAAATACCGGCAGCAGCAAGAGGAACTAGCAAGGAAGTAGTGATTGAACTGCTTTGAACGAAAATAGTAAAAAGTAAACCGGCAATAATTCCTAGAACTCCATTCTTTCCTACCACATTATTTAAAACAATTTCTGCTTTTTTGACGATTAATGATTTCATAAGTTTTACAATAAAATAAAGGGAAAGGAACAATATTGCCGCCGAGACAAACAAAATTAAAATATAGCTTGCCTTAGAAGGCACGCCTAAGACCTGAGTGAATATATTTTCTATAAAATGTACTGCCGGTTTTGTGGCTAGCTTTAGCGGACTGGTAAATTTTACCCCGCCGGCATTAGCAAAAAATCTACTCATCGCCACAGCTGTTTTTTGCAGGAACCCAGTAAGTAATTCCAGAGGAAAAAGAACAGCTACACAAATAAGATTAAAGAAATCATGCACAGAGGCACACGTTATCGCCCGCCTAAACTCCTCACGGCGGGTTACATGGCCTAGGGATACGAGCATATTTGTAACCGTAGTGCCGATGTTTGCCCCCATAACTATAGGAATGGCATTACCCATAGTCATAACTCCTGAGCCCACCATCCCTACGATAAGAGAAGTTATTGTTGATGAACTCTGCACAATACTTGTTGCCAGAATCCCGATAAATAATCCGACAAAAGGGTTAGAAGTAGTCTTGATTAAATTTTCCGCGAAGTGAGAGCCAAAGCCTTTAAAAGCTACCCCCATAAGCCCAATGCTTACTAAAAATAAATAAAGAAAAGTTATTACTAAGATTACCTTAAATAAAGTATTAAAAAAATCTTTGCGCATGTTTGAGGAGTTTTGATATTAGATACTAACTATTGGGTGTTAAGTGCCTATTAAATTATGCCGTAGGATATTATATAATCTAAAAAATAAAAATCAATTGATAGTTTTTGCGTCTTTATGAATTAAGTGATATAATTGTTTGCAGTCAAAATCTAGCATCAAAACAATAAAGCGATGAAACTTGAATTGAAACCAAAAAAAAGATACCTTTTGCGGATAATCGTCCCTGCCTATTCGGCA
>JAHJHM010000046.1 GCA_018823915.1 Candidatus Omnitrophota bacterium | reverse complement strand
TTTTGCACTTTGCAATATGCACTTTGCAATTTGCAATAGAATGTACTCTACTGACTATTTACCTAAGCTCATTCTGCATTTTTCATTTTTCATTTTTCACTTTGCACTTTGCAATAATATGTGCTTTACTGACTATTTACGTGGATAAGACCCCTCCTTCAAAGGTATTAGGAGGGTCTACCTGTGCCCGCCTGTGCCCGAGAGGGTACCTGTGCCCGTTAGGGTATTAGGGTATGAGGGTATCCCCATGGATAACTAACTTCCTAAACACGGAAGAACAATTTCTTTTATTTTATCGTGGATGATCCCATTAGAAGCGATATAACCGATAGTTTTATAAGTAAGAGCGCCCCCTTTAAGATTAGTAAGCCTACCTCCTGCTTCTTCTATTATAGATACGCCTCCCGCAAAATCCCATGGGCGGTCATGAAATTCTACCGCCAAATCAAGCTTACCTTCGGCAAGATAAGTCAAGGCCCTTGCTGAAGAACCAAGCATTCTTATATTAAAAACTTCTTTGGCCAAAACATCCAACACTTTTAGCATATTTTTGGGAGAATATCTTATGCTGGAATCAAAAGAAATAGAACAATCCTTCAGGTTATCATTTGAAGATACAGATATTTTCTCATCATTCTTATAAGCTCCATTGCCTTTTTCTCCTACGTATAGTTCATCTTCAACCGGCATATAAATAACTCCTCCTATAAAATCTCCTCTATAAATGATACCGATAGAAACTCCAAAGATATTTATGTCGCGGATGAAATTATGCGTCCCATCAAGAGGATCAATTATCCACAAGTACTCTCTATCGGCGCCTTGGCTTCCTCCTTCTTCAGCAATTATCCCATGATTAGGAAATACCTTTTTGACTTTATCTACGATTATTTTCTCTGCTTCTTTATCGAGATTGGTAGCAAAATTTCTATCCCCTTTACTCTCAATTTTATCAATTTTGCCAAAATTATCTAAGAGAAATTTTCCTGCTTCTTTTGCTGCCTCTATTCCTAAATTTATAATATCTCTCATCTCGAAAAATTATACCATCCTTTAAGAAAAAATCTATATAAAAGTAGGAGTTTAATTCTCTTGAGGGTTACGGAAACTAAGGTGGGTCTTTGACTTCTGAGAAAGGATATTTATAAATACGGGGGATTTTAGGAGAAAGACGACTGATAATTTCATAGGGAATAGTTTTTGCCCGGCTTGCTAAATCTTGAACGGTTATCTGTAAATCTTTTCTTCTACCGATTAAAATCACCTCATCTTCCACTTTAATATCTCCTCTATTTCCTAAATTTACCATAATATGATCCATACAAACTCTACCGACTAAACTAAAAAAACTATTTTTAATGATTACAGAAGCTACGTTAGACAAAGCCCAAGGGTATCCATCAGCATAACCTATCGCTGCCGTCCCGATGCGGGTAGTCTTTTTAACAATGTATGTCCTGCCGTAGCTTATCCCCATTCCTTTTTTAATACTTTTTAAAAAAATAATTCTTGATTTCAAAGAAAGAACTGGATTTACCTCTAAATCTATACGTGGAGAAGGTTTAATTCCATAAAGAATAAGGCCGGGTCTCACCATATTAAAATGGGAATTAGGAAAGTTTGCTATCCCCATACTATTGGCACAATGCTGAAACTTAAATTGAATATTTTCTTTTTTCAACTTCAAAATGAACTCATTAAAAATACTTATCTGATAATTAGTAAAACTAGGGTCTGTATCAACACAGGGCATATGAGTATAGATACCTTCTAAAAAGATATTCTTAAATCTCCTTATCTGCTTAATGAATTCGTAAGCATCTTTATAATAAGGGCCAAGCCTACCCATTCCCGTATCAATCTTTATATGCACAGGAAAGATCATACCTTTTTTTGCTGCTTGCTTATTCACCTCTTTGGCAAACTTTATATCAACTACTGTAGGGGTTAAGTTATATTGAATAAAATAGTTGGCAAATCCTTTTAAGACCGCGGTAAGAACAAGAATAGGCTCTTTGAATCCATTCTCCCTCAAAAGAACTGCCTCTTCAACGCTTCCCACGCCAAAAAAATCTACTCCCAATACGGACAGCTCTCTTGCTATGGGGATTAACCCATGCCCATAAGCAGATTGTTTTACAGTAGCGATTACTTTAATATTTCTGCCAACAAGATTCTTAACCCTTTTAAAATTATTTCTTAATGCCTTTAAATTTATCTCAATCCACAATGGCCTAATCATCATCTGGTTGATGGTTGATGGTTGATGGTTTATAGCTATAAACTATTTCTCACTTGACACGTTTTAGGATGAAGATAGAGAGGCTCTAACTTTTCTAAAGGAGTAAATTTTCTCTCAAAGTAATGCCTCTGGGCCGATAATAATATATACCTGGCCTTAGGATATACATTCCTGGGGTAAAAATTTATCTTAGAATGCAGGCCCAGGGCCTGATTTCTTAAATGCTCATCGTAAGTAACAAAGAGATAATCACTCTTTTCTTTCATAAACTCCCCTGGAGAAATTAATTTTTCTTTTTCCTCTTGTCTTGGAATCCCTCCTTTTAATTTAAATGCAGCACCATAAATTAACTGCCTGCGCGCGTCGGAAATAACAGCAATTTTTTCCTGGCTTTTTATAAAAGGATAGGCGCAAGAAATGAAACTACCTATGCTAATTATTGGTTTATTTAAAGATATACTGAATGCTTTAATTACGCTAAAGGATATTCGCAAACCCGTAAAAGATCCGGGGCCTGCTCCGATAACAAAAGCATCAAATTTATCTAAACTTAAAGATAAACTCTTAAGGTATCTATCTATATAGGACGCAAGGCGTGAAGCGCCAAACCTAATGCGGCGGTTAAAATCAAACACAATATTTCCTTTCCACATTATACTTAAGGAAATATTCTCTGTTGACGTATCTATGGCTAAAAGATTCATTTATCCCGCCCCTTCCCAGAATACTCAGCAAGCTTTGGGAATAAACCTGCGGGCAGATTACCCCGTAGGAAGGGGCGGGATTTATCCTTCTCTTTGTAGCCCTTAGACGAGAAAATTATCCGGCGACTGAATTCAGTTAAAAAGAAAAATTCTACTTTTATATACTGATGAAGAATTGTTTTAATTTTTTCGCCCCATTCAATTAAGATTATAGTCCGGGGAGCATAAAGGTAATCTTCTATTCCCAGATTAACTATATCAATTTTCTTATCAACGCGATAAAGATCAACATGATAAATTTGAAAGCTTTTGGTTTCATACTCGCGTACTAAAGTAAAAGAAGGACTCAAAACCTCCCCATTATATCTCAAACCTTCTAAGATACCTTTTATGAAAGTGGTCTTTCCTCCTCCGAGGGCTCCCTCTAAAATTACTACATCTTTCTCTTCTAAAATGTGTGAAAATTTTCTCCCTAAGCTCACTGTTTCCTGCGAGAAATGAGTTTCTCTTTTTATCATTACTAAAATTCGTAACTTACTACTTATTACTTAGTGCGAAGCCTCCCCGGAAGGGGACAACTTACTTGTGCCCGCCTGTGCCCGAGAGGGTACCTGTGCCCTTTGGGGTATAAGGGTATAACTTTCTTGATATTTTTTCTAAAGGGAGGAAAAATTACTCCTCGATCGCTTACTATTGCGCTGATAAGGTGAGAAGGAGTAACGTCAAAAGCAGGATTAAAAACGGGAACGTTTTTAGGGCTTGCGTAAATTTTTCCCAATATCTTCCTTACTTCTTCAGAGGAACGTTGTTCAATCGGAATTAATTTACCGGTTTTAAGAGATAAATCAAAACTACTGAAAGGAGCAACCACATAAAAAGGAACTTTGTGATAGGCAGCGATAACCGCCAAATTATACGTGCCGATTTTATTTGCCGCATCACCGCAAGCAGCAATTCTATCTGCTCCTACAAAAACTTTATCTACTTCTCCGTGCTGCATAAGATAGGCAGCCATGTTATCACAGATTAAAGTACAGGGAATTTTTTTTCTCATTAATTCCCACGCGGTTAGCCGCGCGCCCTGCAGCAAGGGCCTCGTTTCATCAACGTAAACCTTTAATTTCCCGTAAATCTTATATGCCTTATAAATAACTGCTAACGCCGTTCCCTCCCCGG
Source organism: Candidatus Omnitrophota bacterium (assembly GCA_018823915.1). Taxonomy (GTDB): domain Bacteria; phylum Omnitrophota; class Gorgyraeia; order Duberdicusellales; family 4484-171; genus JAHJHM01. The sequence continues at coordinate 1,501 of JAHJHM010000046.1, read as the reverse complement.
TTGTAGCTAAAAATCCGGCATTACAGTGAGTTAAAATCCTGTCTCCTTTTTTAATAAGCTTTGCCCCAGCATCTGCCATTTTTTTGCATAAAATTACATCTTCTCTATGTATTGCTGCCGCTTCTTTAAAAATTGCTCTTTTTATTTCTTGTATTGGCCGTTTGCTATATTTAAAAACCACTCTTTCTAACCTCTCTAGGGCCCAAGATAAATTAACCGCTGTGGGCCGGCATACCCTAAGATATTCAACTGCCTTTTTGAATTGTTTAAAAAACTCCTCCTTTTGAGAAGAAAAACTCTTAACGGCGATACAAATACAATAGACGCTAAAAACCCCAATTAAAGGAGCGCCTCTAACTTTTAAATACTTGATAGCCGAAAACCCTTCTTTTAAGTTCTTACACTCCCGCCAAACTTCCTTAGAGGGAAGCTTACTTTGATCAAAATAGAACAAACGATTATTTTTAAATTTTATTGCTGGCATTTTTTACTTTAATCCGAATACTCTCTGGGCATTTAAAAAAACTTTTTTCTCTAATTCTTGAGCCTCTACTTCTTTAATGTAAGCTGCATGAGAGTATACTTGCTTTACATCAAAAGGCGTAGAAGGTTTACTCTTTATTCTCATATAAGGAGAATCTGTTTCTAAAAAAAGGCTGTCTAGAGGGCAAGCCTTTAAAGAAGCTACTATCTCTTCTTTTCGACGCAAAATATTTAGAGAGAACGACGCATGTCCTCCTTTATCTACAATTTTCTTTAAGAATTCTTTTGAGTAAGAAAAGCAATGAAATATTATCTTCTCGTAAGAAGAAAAAAAGTCATCAAGAATATCGAAAATGGGAGAAGAGTCAAGACGATGATGAATTATTAGAGGCAAGCTTGTTTCTTGAGCTAATTCTATAAATTCTCGTAAAATAACTTCCTGCTCCTTTAGGGATATTGGCGCTTTATAATCTAAACCGATTTCTCCTATAGCTACTATTGCTTCCTTTTCTCTAATTAATTTTCTATAATTTTCTACCACCACGGGTGTAAACTCTTTTCCCCAAAAAGGATGAAAGCCTAAAGAGGTATAAATAAAAGAATGCTGGCCTGAGAGCCCTGTGGATGCCAATGAACTTTCATAATTAGTGCTGGAATCAACAAGGTAATAATTTTCAGGGAAAGAAGAAATTAATTCTTGCCTTTGGCCTGGAGAAAAAGTGTTAAAATGACAATGAGTATCAACTAACATCGCTATGTTCGTAAATATTCAGTGAACCATATCTAAATTTTTCTGAATATTCAGTGCAAAATGCAAAATGCAAATTGCATACCCTAACGGGCACAAGCAAGTTAAAATTACTTATTTTTTTTTGCCGTAATTACTGACTTTGCAATAATACTTATCAGCTCTTCTACTTCCTTCAAGAGCATTTCAATGCATGTATTATGGATACGCTTTGACTTCTTTATTAATCTTAACCAATAACGCGTTTCCTTTGTAAATGGTCAGTAAAAT
>JAHJHM010000045.1 GCA_018823915.1 Candidatus Omnitrophota bacterium | reverse complement strand
ATTATTTATTTTTCTTTGCCGTAATTACTAATTTTGCAATAATCTCTATTATTTCTTCTATTTCTTTTAAGTTTATTTTGCATTTTTCACTTTGCAATTTGCATTTTGCAATAAAACGTACTTTACTGACTATTTACGAATAATAACCTTTCCTAAGTTATAACTTAGGAAAGAACCCAAAATGCCTGCCGTATTGCACAGCAGGCAGGGGTTAGCATGGTGATTGCTAAGTGGGTCGAAAAATACCAAGAAAATACCCTAGGATTCATTTTAATAGGCGTCTTGACGGCTGTCTGCAGTTATCATAAAAACTATCTTTTTTTGCTCATCAATTTCATAGAAGAACCGCCAGCTGCTTATTCTGTAGCGCCAGGTATCAGGTTTATAGTTTGTAAGCTTTTTTATGTTTTTGCCAAAATATGGATTTTGTTTTAGTTGGGGGTAGACATAAGCGGTAAATTTTATTTTGATGCGTTCCTGCTGTCCGCTGAAATCTTGCCGGAGATCTTTCAAGAATTGGTTTGTTTCAAAAATCTTAAAATTATCCAACGAGCTTACCCCTTCTTTTTTTAGCGTCGTTATGTCCTGCATTAAGTCTTTTCAATAATCTTTTATCTGATTTAATCTGAGCCATCTCAATGGGGTCTACGTAGTAAGATTCCTCTATCTCTTTTAAAACCCTGGTTGTGATAAAATTGGAAATGGGTCGATGTTCAGTCTCAGCCGCGGCTGATATTCTTTTGTATTCTTCTTCGGATAAGCGCAATGTTATTACTTTAGACATCTTAAATCCCTCCTTCTTATTCTTTAATATTCAATTATATTCTAACATATTCTTAAGAATTTGTCAAGATTTCGGCCGAAAATATGAATTGATTAGTTATGTAATCAAGATATAATAAATTTTTATGAATAGATTAATTTTAATTCGTCACGGTGAAACAGACTATAATTTGCAAAATAGATATTGCGGATTTAGCAACCCTCCTTTGAATAAAAATGGCCTTGAGCAGGCGGAGAAACTATCCACACGATTAAATAATTTTGAAATTGATAGGACTTCTCCTTTAAGGCCCTTCCCTAAAATGTATTGGGGAGGCCTACCCTGCTGGGTAAATGTATCAGGAGTGCCCCTGCGGCCTAGGGATAAGATCTATTGCAGTGATTTAAAAAGAGCTCACCAGACTGCCGAAGTAATTTTTAAACAGAGAGCAATAACGAAGCTCGCTGACTTTCGGGAGATGAATTTCGGAGTATTTGAAGGGTTAAACTGTGAGGAAATTATTGAAAAATACCCTAAGTTTTATAGAGATTGGATAGATAATCCTCGGGGAGTTAAAATTCCTCAAGGTGAGAGGTTGGAAGATGTAGCCAAAAGAGTAAAAACTAAATTATCTTTTATCCTTTCTCAAAACGAAGGCCGAATTATAGCTTTAGTTACACATGGCGGGCCAATAAGGCTCATTTTGTGCCAAATATTAAAGTATAATTTAAATAAGTTTTGGCAGATAGAACAAAATAATACCGCTTTAAATATTATTGACTACCTGGAAACAGGACCTGTTATAGTGAGAATGAATGATGTATCTCATTTAGAGGAGGCTGCTGGAGTGTCAATGTGTCAATAAATATAAGGGCTAAGCCTAAATTTATCTTTATTCTGGGAGGAGTAAGAAGCGGCAAGAGCAGTTATGCTGTTGAATTAGCAAAAAAACTCAATAAAAAAGTGACATTTATTGCTACGGCTATTTGTTTTGATAATGCCCTTCCTTCAAAGGTATCAGGAGGGTCTATCCCTATGGATAAAGAGATGGAAAAAAGAATAAAATTACATAAAAGTTTAAGGCCGCGGCATTGGAAATTAATTGAAGAAGGCAGGGATGTTGGCTCTGTTTTGTGTAAATTAGATGGTAAAAGCAAAGTGGTCTTGATTGATTGTTTAGGATTATTGATTTCTAATTTTTTAGCTGATAAATTGAGCGATAAGGAGATAAAAAGAAAAATAAAAGAATTGATTAATGTGATATTAAAAATTAAATTTACTGTCATTTTGGTTTCTAATGAAGTGGGAGCAGGGTTGGTAGCGGTTAATCCTTTAGCGAGAAGATTTCAGGATTTGCTGGGGTTAGCTAATCAAATGATGGCTAAGTCAGCAGACGAGGTTATTTTTATGCAGGCAGGAATACCGATTAGGATTAAGGAAGAAGAGCAAGAAGCAAAAAATAGAGAATAAAAAAAGAAATATAAAAAGAATGATATACCATATATAAATGTAAATATTGTCCCTCGCGCATAGATATCTGAAAAATCTCTTGCGACATTTTTCAGAAGCGCTTCGGGATCAATTCGACTAAGCATTTTTTAGAAAAAAATGCAAGTCTCATTGAATTGAAAAAATATGAACCTAGTTATTGTCCCTCGCGCCTAAATATCTGAAAAATCTCTTGCGACATTTTTCAGAAGCGCTTCGGGATCAATTCGACTAAGCATTTTTTAGAAAAAAATGCAAGTCTCATTGAGGAGAGGTAAGTGATGGATAAACTAAAAGAAACAATTATGGCGATTGAGAAAATTGATTATTCTTTAGCTGACGAAACGCAAAAAAGATTGGATAATCTTACTAAGCCGCGAGGGAGTTTGGGGAGATTAGAAGAATTTGCTAAACAAATAGTAGAAATTACCCGCAAGCAAAGCCCTTCAGTTAAGAATAAGGTAATATTTACTTTGGCAGGAGATCATGGAGTTGCCGAAGTTGGAGTAAGCGCCTATCCTAAGGAAGTAACTGCTCAGATGGTTTATAATTTTTTAAATGAAGGGGCAGGGATAAATGTTTTAGCTAAGCATGTTGGCGCCAGGGTAGTAGTTGTTGATATGGGAGTAGCTACTAAATTGCAAATTGCAAATTGTAAAATGCAAAATTTTAGGGATAAGAAGACAGGTTTGGGGACAAAGAATATGTTGAAGGGGCCGGCTATGAGTAGAGAGGAAGCAGTGAGGGCGATTGAAGCTGGGATAGAGGTGTTTGATGAGGAATTATCAGGCGGTATTGATATTGTTGGTACGGGTGATATGGGGATTGGCAATACTACTGCCTCCAGCGCTATAGCTTCTGTTATAGTAGGTAAGCCGCCTGAAAGTGTGACCGGAAGAGGAACAGGCATAGATGACAAAACTTTAACTAATAAAATTGAGATAATTAAGAAAGCAATTAGTTTGAATGAGCCAGACCCAAAAGATGCCATAGATGTACTTTCTAAGGTGGGAGGATTTGAAATTGGAGGATTGGCAGGGATCATTTTAGCTGCGGCAAGAAAACGGATTCCTATAGTAATAGACGGATTTATCTCTAGTGCTGCCGGCTTAATTGCTTACCAATTAGAGCCAAAAGTAAAAGATTATATGATTGCCGGGCATTGTTCTTGTGAATCAGGGCATAGAATTATTTTAAACTATATAGGTCTTAGGCCCATTTTGGATCTTGATTTACGTTTAGGGGAGGGAACCGGCGCGGCCTTAGCAATGAGCATAATCGAAGCCGGAGTAAAGATTTTTAATGAGATGGCTACATTCCAAAGCGCAGGTGTTTCTGAAGGGGATGGATAAATGAGACATTTTCTTATTGCTTTACAATTTTTAACTATTTTGCCGATAAAGATTAAGGGCGAAATAGAAAAGGAAGATTTTGGTAAATCTTGTGCTTATTTTCCTTTTGTGGGTATGTTAATTGGCCTTTTGCTGACCTTAAGTTTATTTGCTTTTGGTTTTTTGCCTCATTTGGTGGCCAGTGTATTAATTTTGATCATTTCAATAATTATTAGCGGAGGAATTCATTTAGATGGTTTTGCCGATACTTGCGATGGGTTTTATGCCGGTAAGACCCCTCCTTTAAAGGTATCAGGAGGGTCTATCCCTGTGGATAATTCCAAAGAAAAAATTTTAGAGGTAATGAGAGATAGCCGAATTGGAGTAATGGGAGTAATTGGCGTAGTAAGCCTAATGCTTTTAAAATTTTCTCTAATAGCGAGCGCTTCTTCTTTTATTCTTTGGAAGTTATTAATTGTCATGGCTGTATTTGAGAGGTGGTCTCAAGCCTTAGCCTGCTATCTATCTGTCTACGCCCGCAAAGAAGGAAAAGCTAAATATTTCGTGGAATATGCCGGCAGGAAAGAGTTGTTTATAGGTGGCTTGATTACTCTGGCATCATTTTTATTTTTAATGAATATAAAAGGCCTTTTTATGTTCACTTTTTCTCTATTTCCTATATTTTTATTTATAAATTATGCCAAGAAAAAGATCGGTGGGATGACCGGAGACACTATTGGCGCAGTGAATGAAATTGCCGGAGTGTGTGTACTTTTATTGGGGCTCATTATTGTCCCTCGCGCCTAAATATCTGAAAAATCTCTTGCGACATTTTTCAGAAGCGCTTCGGGATCAATTCGACTAAGCATTTTTTAGAAAAAAATGCAAGTCTCATTGAGGAGGTGAAAAAAGATGAAGAAGATGCAAAAAAAGGCAACGGGAAAGGTAAAATGCTGCAAAGCTATTTCTTACAGATTGAAGGGTGCCAAAACATCCAATGGTTTGTCTCATTTCGTACCTAAAGAGAAGAAGACGTTAGTCTAGTCATTTGGGTGAGTGATTAGTGTTGGGGATAAATTCGGTGGGGAGGGTAAAGCCTTCCTTAGATAGGAGTTATTATGTCTAATGAATTAATATCAAACTTTTCTTTGCATTCTGAATCCATCGATAGAAATAAAGAGTTGATTATTGACCCGGATAATGTCTTTTGGGCTATTTTAAAGAAGGGAAACCATGATCCCTTAACCCAAAGAAAAATCTTAGCTTTGTACAAAAAAGTTAAAACCAAATTAAATACCCAGATCAAGGAACTTAGATTCAAAACAAGTTTGAACGCCGTATATCTTGATGCTGTAGATGCCTGTAACGCCAATTGCCCTTATTGCTATATCCCTTCTAAGGTAAGAAAAAGTAAAAAAGAATTAAGCGAAGAGCAGCTTGTTTGGATATTAAAAAAGTTGACCGGATACTTTAAAGGCCAAAGAAGAGATTCGACCAACAAACCTGTAATAATCTTTCATGCCTCAGAGCCGCTTTTAATAAAGAACAGAATATTTAATTTAATAGATAAATTCAATCATATTTTTCATTTTGGAATTCAGACCAATGCTCTTTTATTGGAAAAGTCAGACATAAAGTTTATAAAAAATAATAAGGTAAGTGTGGGCATATCTTTAGATTCTTGCGATTACAAAGTTAATAATCGCTCGCGCCTTAATGTTGCCGGCGGCGGCAACTTTTATAAAGCAGTGGAGGCGATTGAATGGTTTAGAGGTTATGAAGGGTTAAATGTAATTTCTACAATTACAAAATATAATGTTAAAACTTTACCCCAATTTGTGCGTTTTATGCATGCAAAGAGAGTCCCTTGTGTTTTGCTTAATCCGGTGAGAACTACGCGAAGAACCACGGTAAAGCTGCGCCCTAATCAAAAAGATTTAACCAGGTATTTTATAAAGGCGGTGGAAGAGGCAATAAATATTTCTCAAAGACAAAAAAGAGGAATCATCATTGGAAATTTCTCTAATATTGTCTTGGGTATAGTTAGCCCTAACGCCCGGCGGCTTATGTGCGATATTTCTCCTTGCGGCGGCGGGCGATGCTTTCTTACTATTACTTCCGGCGGAGACATGATTCCCTGTGGAGAATTTACCGGCCAGGAGGGATTTTCCGGCGGCAATATATTTACTTCATCAATAAAAGAAGCTCTTAATTCCCCCGCGTTTAAAAAGGTGAGAGCAAGAGTAGTTGAGAAAATTAAAGAATGCGATGAGTGCTTATACCGAAATATCTGCGGCGCGCCTTGCCCCGCAGAAGCCGCTTCTCTTAACAAAGATATGTATAAAATTAGTCCCTACTGTGATTTCTTTAAGGAATTAATAAATTACGCCTTTAAGCTTATTGCTGCCGATAAGATTAAATATCTTTTTCATAAAGATACTGCTAAAAATCTCAAATACGAATACAACTTACGGTTGTAAGCTGTAAAATAGGAAATTTAAAGTTTACAATTAAAGTTGGAATCAACCTTAGTACTTGAGATTAATAGTTTGACTTGTATACAAAAATAAGGTATATTTTTGTAAATAGTCAGTAAAGTACGTTTTATTGCAAAATGCAAATTGCAAAGTGAAAAATGCAAAATAAACTTAAAAGAAATAGAAGAAATAATAGAGATTATTGCAAAATTAGTAATTACGGCAAAGAAAAATAAATAATT
>JAHJHM010000044.1 GCA_018823915.1 Candidatus Omnitrophota bacterium | reverse complement strand
CCTGCTTCCAAATGTTCATAGTAAATATCCAGTAAACTTTGTTCCTGTGTGCCTTTGCCACTTTGTGCCTACACCTATATATTACCTTATTTATACGTCTTTTGCCAACTTTCTTTACATTTATTCTATATTAGGCTATACTATCAAAAAGCAAAAAAGGAGGGAGACTATGCTAAAAGAAGAAGTAGAAAAAGCCTTAGAAAAAATAAGGCCGGCTTTGCAGGCAGACGGAGGAGATGTAAAGTTGGTTGATGTAACCTCAACCGGTGTGGTTAGGGTGCGCTTAACCGGAGCCTGCGGCTGCTGCCCTATGAGCGCCCATACTCTTAAAGCGGGAATCGAACAGAAATTAAAAGAATTAATCCCAGAAGTAAAAGAGGTCGAACAAGTCTAGTCCATCAACCATTATTTTTTTGCGTGACACACTTTAAGTCTGACTTGTTTTGTCCCACGTGACACACTTTAAGTCTGACTTAAAGTGTGTCATAGGGTTAACGATTGTCCAGTAGTCCTTCAAAAAAATCTGTTATTCTTTTTAGAGGAGAAAAAAGGAGGGATTTTATCTTATATTTTGGTTTGTTAAAGGTGCCTTTTATTTCAATGGCTAGGCCGCTTTTTCCTAAAAAGTCAGTAATAGTCTTTTTTAGTCCAACTGATGCGGAAATCAAACCAGAATTAAATTCAGGAAAAAGTAGAAAATCTACATCTCCTTTTATGGGTGGATGATAAGGCGGTTTAACAATAATTTTTCCTCCTCCCGTTAAACTCATCTGAGAAGAAGTTAGCTCTAAATTCTCCAGAATAATACTTCCTTCTTTAAAGAAGATGTCGCTGTAGCCTTGGCTAAACTTTATTTCTTCAAAATCAGGAATAAAGAGAAATTCTCCCAGGCCCCTAAGAAAGTTTATTTCCCAAATATTTCCCTCTTCAATTTGAATTGAGCCTTGGCCGTTAAATCTATCCCATTTTGGGAACTTATCATTTTCTAAATAGGCCTCAAAGGAGAGCTTGCCTGCTAATTTTTTATTCTTTAGGTTAAGCTGCTCCATTAAATTCTTAAGTTCAACACGGTTAGCAATAAGATTCACAGTCGCGTTATTAGTTAAAAAATCAAACTTACCGCGAAATTCAATTTTTCCTTCCCCTAAATTAGCAAGAAAAGGGCTTATAGTAAGTGTATTTTTGTCTTTATAGAGTTCAATGTTTACCTTCGAAAGCCATAGATCGTAAATGCTTAATTTCTCACTTTTGCCCGCTAATTTAATTTCTAAATTTTTTGCGTCAGTGCCGCCAGAAACAATAAATTTTGCATTTAATTTTCCATGAGGGTTTAACTTAGTCAATTGAGTATAGTTCAAATTAAAAGCTTTAATCACTTCTAAAATATCATTAAATTCAATATAACCCGCCCCTTCAATCTTTATCTGTGGTTTTTCTTTAAGCGCTATACTTCCTTTAGCAAAAATTTTTGTATCTTTACCTTGTAGAATTAATTCTTCAACCACCCACTCTTCTTTATTATATTCGGCTTTTGCCTCTAAACTTAGCAAGCTATTAGCCGCATTTAATTTTATTTTCGGGTGAGAGAAGTCTCGCACATCTCCTTTTACCTCCCAGGGAATCCCTTTATAGTTTAAGCAGCCTGCCTCTAAAATTAACTCATCTTTTCTAAAGAAGCCCTTTGCCTGAATGTCTTCACAATTTAAAAAGCGGGTGTTTTTTATCCGGTAGCTGAGATAATAATCGAGCCCTCTCTCTTTAGAAAATGTTATCTGAGGGGATAAGTCAAGATCCCCCCTAAGTTCCTTACCTTCCTTAACAAAGAAAATATCTCTTATTTCTAAATTTCCCCTTAACAAGTAGGGTCCTCTTCCTTCTAGATTCAAATCCCCTTTTTTAATATAACCTTTTCTTAAATCAAAGTTTTTAACAAAAGCACTAAAATTCGTTAGGTCAATATCTTTAAAAAAAGCTGCTACCTTTAAGTCTTTATGAGCTAAAACATAGTTTCCGCTAAGTTTAATTTTATCTTCCCAATCGAGTTGGAAATTTATCTCTGAAGGTGAGCTAAGGTCGAGAAAAAGTGATAGGCCGGAAAAACTTTTCCTAAAATCCGCAGTTTTATCCCGCCCCTTTAAAAAAGGGCGGGATTTATCTACATTAGCAGGGAGAAAAATATAAGGAAAGACAAGAAGAAAAACAAAGGCTGCGAAAGAGATTAATCTTTTCATCATTCCAAAAGTACCTTAATGGTAATTTCTTTCTTTTTTATCTTCAGCAGCACTTCTTTTTTTATAATATATCGATTATTTTGATGAGGAACTTTTTCTCCTTCTAAAACAACGCTTTTTATTTGATAAAGTTCATTTTTCTTTTTTCCCCGCATAAGCCATAGTTTAATTTTTTTCTCTTCCCATATAAATTTAATTTTTATGCTATGGTTAAAAAAATTTCCCCAAAAAAGCTTAGGTTCCAAAAAAATGTCTCCCAAGGTAAATTTTATCCCCAGAATTTCTTCTAATAGAGCATAGATATACCAGCTTGCTGAGCCGGTAAGATAGTGGTAAAGCCCTTTTCCCTGACGGTTAAAATACTCCGGGATAGCAGGATAAATTTCTGCTTGAGGGCTAGCTGCCATCTTATAAATAGAATTTATCACCTCAAACCCTTCCTTTGTAAATCCTTGTTTGTATAAAGAGTAGCCGAGCATCACTGTCATGTGGTTAAAAAAAGCGCCATTTTCTTTATCGCCGAAAGAAAAACCAAAGGCTCTTCCCAAATCAAGATACAGAGAGCCGAAATTTGTGTTGAGCCTGAAGCCTTTCAATTTTTTATCCTGTAGGTACCTTTTTATAGAAACCCAGATTTTTTTAATTTGTTTTTTATCCGCGCCCCCGCTCATGATAGGGAATACTTGCGAGGCAAGCATCAAATTCACCTGACCGTTCAATTTGCCTTCTACTTGTTTCCCTTTATTATCGTAGTAACCGTTAAAAAATCCGGCATCAAGCCACTCATTCTTTTTTAACCATCTAAATAGATGTTCTGATTTTTCTTTCAAGTCATAGATCAAGTCATCAATGCTTATTTTAATTTTTTCCCCCGTGACATTTTCTGTTTTCTCTAGATATTCTTCCAATCTAAGTTGTTTCTCTGTTTGCTTATTGTAATCTACGGGTTTATCCAGGCGATCCAAAAGAAGCATCAGTTCCTTTAGAATAAATATTGTTTTTGTTTTTTCTTTTAGTTTTTCTAAGAAGAAGCAGATGTCGTTTAAATTATGAGCATACATAAAACTAAACGCTACGCTTTCTCCTTCATCTTTCGCCATATCCAGGCCGTCATTCCAGTCAGCATTCTCTAAGCGGATAATGTTATGGCTGCCTACATTAAAAAAAGAGGTAAGGGTTTGAATCAAAACGTGCTCTAAAATACTGCCTTCATAAATTTTATTGTCCTTTGTGTGCAGGAAATAGTCTTTTTGAGAAAAGTTATAATTAATTTCTTCCGCTTTCCTTAAGATGTAATCTTTAAAATAGGAAATATCTTTAAGGAGAATGTCTAAATTTCCCGTTCTATTTATATATAACCGTAGAGTTAAATATGGCCATATCCCGTGGTCCATCCATACCCGGGGTATGCAATTGCGGTCAGAGAGAAAATTACCTTCTTTGGTGATTATCGTGGCGTTAGATCCGTCAATCCGCACTCCTTTAAAATTATTTAAAATTAACTTTTCTGCCTGTTGGGGTTGATTGAAAAGTAAAGCTAAGGTATCTTGCCATAAATCCCGCCAGCCCCTTCCGCCTTTTCCATAGTCAAAATGGGGCAGAAAAGAGCAGCCAAAAAGCTTTCTTAAGCTAGGCTGTAATTTTACCCAGAGGAGCCAATTATTAAAATTACGATTACCGAAATCAAATTGAACAGGACTTAGGTGCTCAGACCAGTATTTTTTTGTTTCTTCTAAGTGGGATTCGATTTTTTTTGGTGAGTTTAGGCTCTCAAAAGTATTTTTTATTTTTTGTCTGTTTTTTTCTAATCCCATAATAAGAAAATAATTCACCTCTTCATTTATTTTCAATTCTTTTTTTCGGAATCTAAACGCGGCGCAGGCTTCTTTTCCGTCAAACGAGGGGAGTTTTCTATTAACCGGCGGTATATTTTTTTCTATTGCCCGAGGATTAGCTAAATCCCCATCGCCGCAAAAGTATTCAAGAGTAGGAAATTGACCCAAGGGGGGTAGATTGTCATCTTGGAAACCCAAAACAAAATAAGTTATTTCGTTGGCAGAGTGGCCTTTTTCATCAAATATCATTGTGGGTTTGAGGAATATGCCGTATTTATCTAAATAAATACGGTTAAGCAGAGAGCTAACATGGCGGTGATCTCTTAAGTTTTTTTCTCCTCTTCCATAGAGAGGGATAAAAGAGGTAGGAGTTATTTCTATTGGTTTATTACTTTTATTTATAACTTTTATCCGCATAATCTCGACTGCCAAATTATGAGGAATAAAGTTTAAAATTTCTATATTAAGCGATTTAGTTTCCTTTATAATTTTGTGATAGAGAAAACCGGCTTCCAGGGTATCTTTATAACTTTTAGATAACCGGATAGTCTCTTTAGGTGTCTTTATGAAAAAATCCCTCCTGGCTAAAAGATTACTTTTTATGTCTACAAAGCTTATTGGGGCAGTGAGAAAGTGGTTGTTATCTTTTTTTATATCTCCGGCTAAATTAGGGCTTATAGAGCTTAACAGGGTGCCGTCTTTGTCAGTAAGAGGAAAATAAAGGCCATATTTATGAGGATTTTTTACCTGAAACGTCCCCTTATTGCCGATAAATTTATAAATCATTAAGCTCCTTATAAACTTTTTCTAAAATTTCTCCGGGAGTAGAGGCGCCGCCAATTATTCCTATGGATTGGAATTTGTCAAATTTATCTTTATTTATCTTTTGGGGATTATCTATCCAGAAGATATTTTTATTTATCTTTTTACCAAGGCGGTACAATCTTTTTGTATTAGCGCTTTTTCTTGAACCGATGACTAACACCGCTTCGCACACAGATGCAAGTTTTTTTATTTCTTCCTGGCGCAGGCGGGTGGGGAGGCAAATAGTATTTATAAATAGGAGTTTTTCTGTATGTCTAACTAATTGGGAGATGATTTGAGAGATTTTATCTATATCCTGGGTGGATTGACAGACAACGCCTACTTTTTTTCCTATTTTACCCTTTAATTTATCCACATCTAAGTTGTTCTCTACGATTAAGCCCCCCTTTGTATTTCCTATTATTCCTTTTGTCTCCTGATGGTTTCTGTCGCCAACAACAATTATTTGATATCCTTCATCCTGCAATTGGCGGACTTTTTTATGAATATCCAGCACCATAGAGCAGGTCGCGTCTACAATTTTTAGATTTCTTAATTTTGCCTCTTGGTATGTTTTATAAGGTTCACCATGAGCCTTGATAATGATAGTGGCGTGTTTCGGTATACTTTTAAGGGAATTTACTCTTTTTATTCCTGTTTTTTCTATTTGGCGGCAGACCTTTTCATTATGGACTAAATCTCCTTTTATATAGACGTTTTTATAGGAGGCGGCAGTTTCCTTAGCCATCTGAATTGCTCTTTTTACCCCAAAACAAAATCCTGTGTGTTTTGCCCGGTATGTTTTCATCTACTCTATTCTACACCAACTTTTCTATTTTTCTAATATTTTTTAAGTATGGATTTTTTAAAAATATTCTAGTATAATGTAAGTAGTCAGTGAAGCATATAAAAAGAAGCGACAAAGGCACAGAGTAAGAATAAATACAGAGAATCAAGACATATAGAAATCGCTTTCGATAAACTTTGTACCTTTGCTACTTTGTGCCTCTGTGCCTTTTTGTCAACTGGGTTTAGAAT
>JAHJHM010000043.1 GCA_018823915.1 Candidatus Omnitrophota bacterium | reverse complement strand
ATTATTGCAAAATTAGTAATTACGGCAAAGAAAAATAAATAATTTTAACTTGCTTGTGCCCGTTAGGGTATGCAATTTTCAATTTGCATTTTGCACTGAATATTCAGAAAAAACAGACGTGGTTCACTGAATATTTACCTTAATCCTTAAAGCGAAGCGGCTTAATCCTTAATTGTAAGAAAATGATGAGTACAACCAGAGATTATTATGAAATATTAGGCGTCGCAAAAGACGCTTCTGTAGAAGAAATAAAAAAAGCATACAGGCAGCTGGCGATGAAACATCATCCTGACAGAGTGCAGGGTGATGAAAAAAAAGCAGCCGAGGAAAAGTTTAAAGAAATTTCTGAAAGCTATGCTGTACTAAGCGATCCTAAGAAAAAACAGCTTTATGATCAATATGGCCATGCAGGAATTGATTCCCGTTTCAGTACGGAAGATATTTTCCGAGGAGCAGATTTCTCCGATATCTTACGCGGTATGGGCGGTTTTGGAAGTATTTTTGAGGATGTTTTTTCTGATTTTGGTTTTAGCGGCGCAGGAGGCAGCCGAAAGGGAAGCAGGCGCGTAAGAGGCGGGGAAGATGTCCAGTTAGAGTTATCGATTAGCTTAGAAAATGCCGCCAGCGGCATTGAAAAAGAAATCACCTTTAATCATTATCAAACTTGTTCTCGCTGCGGGGGGACGGGCGCTCAACCCGGCACAGCCAAGGTAACTTGTTCTACTTGCCGGGGAAGAGGGATGGTAAACAGCGGTTTGGGATTTATAAGTTTTTCTCAGGAGTGTCCTACTTGCTCCGGGCAGGGGGAGATGATAAAACATCGTTGTATCTTGTGCCTTGGGGAAGGAAGAGAAAGGGTTAGAAAAAACATTAAGGTAAATATCCCCGCGGGTGTAGATACCGGTTCTATTCTGCGCCTAAAAGGAGAAGGGCATTTTGCTGGTGGAGGAAAAGGAGACTTATACGTTCATATTGCCGTAGTGCCTCATCATATGTTTGTAAGGGAAGATGATGACATTAGGTGTAGTGTAAAAATAAGTGTGTTGCAGGCAATTTTAGGCGGGGAAATAGAAGTCCCTACTTTAAATAGCAAGGTTAAGATGAAGGTTCCCCAGGGGACTCAGGCCGGTACGATTTTTAAACTTAAGGGAAAAGGAGTTGTTAATTTACGCACAAAAAGAACAGGTGATGAGCTTGTAGAGGTAGAGGTGGAAATTCCCAAAAAATTATCTCCCGCGGAAAGAAAAATTCTATCAGAATGGGCGAAATTAAGAAAGGAAGATATATAAAATCAAAAGTCAAAAAAGTTTATAGTTCATGGTGTATAGTTTATGGCGAAAAATTAGTTTATAGTTGATAGTTAGCAATAAACTATCAACTATAAACTAATTTTAATTGTGAGTTTCTAACGAACGAAGTGAGGAGGACGGATGCCTACCTATGAATATGAATGTTTAGAGTGCGGTAAAGTTAGTGATGTTTTTCAAAAGATGAGCGATAAACCGGTAGAATTATGCCCTCAATGCAAAGGTAAAGTTAAAAAATTAATTAGTTGCGGCTGTGGATTAATTTTTAAGGGGAGCGGATTTTACCATACTGACTATAAGAAAAAAAATCCCTGTCTGCCGGCAGGCAGGAAAGGTGAAGAAAAAGATAAACACGGCGAACCTCTTTCTCCAACAAATAAAGAAAAACCGCCCCAAGGGACTTGCGCGCAAGCTTTGACTTGCCCTGGGGCTAAAACAGAAAGAGAGAATAAATAAGTCCCGCAATGTCTTGCCTAATAAAACCTTTTTCTGCTACTCACTATAATCCCGTTTCTATCACGGATTTAGCGCCTTTAGTCTGCCCTCCTTATGATGTAATTAACGAAGAGGAGCTCATCTCTTTAAAGAAAAAATCGCCTTATAATTTTTCTAGAATTCTTCTTGCCAATGATAACAATTATAAAAAAATAGGGGATAGATTTAAAAAATGGATACAAAGGGGAGTATTCGTTAAGGATAAACAGGAAAATTTATACCTTTATGAACAAAAATTTAGCTACCAGGGGAAGCGCTATGCTCGTTTTGGCATTATTTCTCTCCTGCGTTTGGACAAAAAAGGAGTTGTTATCCCTCACGAGCACACCTTAAGTAAACCAAAAAAAGATAGAAAAAGAATAATAGAAAAAGTTAAGGCGAATTTAAGCCCTATATTTGTAATTACCACTTCCGCATTAAGCACTCTTGCCCAAATCCATAAGTCTTGTAAAAAGACGCAGCCGTTTTTTCAATTTAAGGATTCCAGAGGTGACGATAATCTTGTATGGAAGATTGGAAATAAAGAAGATATTAAAAAAATTGTCCAGGAGTTAAATAAGTGTCAGTTGATTATTGCTGACGGCCACCATCGTTTTGAAGTGGCTCATGATTACGCTAAGAAGAATAAGAAAAAATTTAAAGATTTAAATTATATTTTAGCCTATATTACTGATGCGCAAAAAAGCCTTCTCCTCCTTCCCACACATAGAATAATTACGGCCGAAGTTTTAGGATGTCTGGAGAAGTTAGGAAAATATTTTTATATTACCAAAGTAAGCCAAAAGCTTCTAGAAGAAAAACTAAAGAAAAATAAGGGGAAATTTTGTTTTGGTATTTATCAAAATAAGTTTTTCTTTTTAAGATTGAAAAATTCGTTAGTTTTAGATAAAATAGTTAAACGGTTTACTTGTCTAGGAGGGTTTTCGTCTTTAAATAATAGGGATTATGAAATTTATAAACATCTTGACGTATATCTCTTACATAAAATTGTTTTTCCCATGATAGGAATGAAGGAGCAAATTGTTTATACTCATAGTATTGATGAAGCAAAAAGGAAGGTAAGCAACAACGGAATCGCATTTATATTAAAGCCTCCTACGCTTAAGACAGTATTCGCGATAGCCAATAAAGGGTATCGACTTCCTCAAAAGTCTACTTATTTTTATCCTAAGGTGCCCTCGGGGATTGTGATAAGGAAATTTGAAAAGCACGGTAAGACTGGCTCATAGTCTATAGTTGATGGTTGATAGTTTATGGCTAGAGAGAAAAAATGGACACCCCCGAGGTGGCAGCGGCGATAGCCGGTGATTCCTCGGGGGTGGCGAAGCGCGGTTAAAAAAGGAGGTTCACAAATGCAAGGAACAACCGTATACAAAAAGAACAAAAACATGGTAACAAGAAAAATAGCTGATGAAACTATTCTCCTGCCTATATACAGAACCTCTAAAGAAATAAACTGTATCTACACCCTGAATAAACCCGCCTCAATAGTCTGGGATATGATTGACGGTAAAACAACAATAGCAGATATAAAGGATAAGGTCCTAAATAACGGATTTGATTTAACAAAGGATAAAGGAAAAAGGATAAAGGATAAAGGGGAGAAGGAAGAAGAGGAGAGGGCAAAGGGCAAAGAGGGGAAAGCAGAGAGAGAGAGAGAGAGAGAGAGAGGAAAAAGAGAAATTACAAAGTAGGGACAGGGCATGCCCTGTCCTAAAAATCCAAAAACAAGAGGTAGATAGTCAATTAAAGGTATTCTTTAAGGAATTAAAGGAGATTAAGGCAGTGATTAAGGATTCAGCTGTCAGTATTCAGGATTCAGCAAGGAAGAAGAAAGAACTGAAAGCTGATAGCCGAAAGCTGAAAGCTAATGGCCGAAAAGGCCGAAAAATGAAATTCCGCCCGGAAATCACCCGCGTAAAACTCAACCCTGAGCAGGCGGTGTTGAGTTGCTCGTGTCATAATGGAAGGCTATGGGAGCATACAGAGCCGATGGTCTATGGGCCATATCAACATCAGCACAATTGCTGGGATTGGGGCCCACATGGTAAACCGTATATTTTTGGGGATTATCGACATTTGCCAGGGGCTCAAGGTTATAATTCTGGGTGGGGATTTAGGACCACTGATGGTTTAGTGAGTTCTTAATAGGGGGGACGTAGTTAGATAATTAGTTATGGAAAGGGGAAAACAGGGATGGAGCTAACTTAATAACTTAATTGACATATAAATTCAGAGGACGGTTCACTTATCTCACCACGCTTACCATTTTTGGTTTACCGTTAACTTCTGAGTAGTTTTTTGGCGTGAAGAACGAAAAAGTTAAAACGAAAAGTAAATCGTGTTTTCGTTAACTATCCTTCCTGCCAACAATGAAAGCCTCAGCCTATTTTTCCCCTTCTCTTTTTTCTCTTTTCGTGGTAAACTTTTCTCTGTAACGGGTTCTATCTTTTGAAGTGGCAAGAAGGGTAAATTAAAAGGGGCGACAATAACGAGGAGGTGGAGTAATGAAAACCAAAGAATTAATTTTTAAAGAGATAAAAAATCTCCCAGAGTTTTATCTAGGAGAATTATTAGATTTCATACGTTTTTTGGAAACCAAAGTAGTAGAGCAAAAGAAAGAGGTAACAATAGCAAGCGAGGTGTCTCTTAAGAAAGATTGGCTAAGACCTGAAGAGGATGAGGCATGGAAAGATTTGTAAAAGGAGATGTAGTAGTTATTCCTTTTCCATTCTCAGATTTAACTCAAACTAAAAGACGGCCGGCTTTAGTAATCGTTAAACTAGAGGGCGATGATTTGATTCTTTGCCAAGTAACCAGTCAGTCTATTAGAGATAAATATGCAGTTTCGGTTGATGAGAGTGATTTTGAAACAGGCACACTTAAGCAAAAGAGTAGTGTTCGGCCTAACCGTATATTTACCGCAGATCGTCATATTGCATTATATAGAGTCGGCCATCTTAAGGGTGAGAGGACGAATCAAATAATCGAGGCGATAATAGATATCCTTAAA
Source organism: Candidatus Omnitrophota bacterium (assembly GCA_018823915.1). Taxonomy (GTDB): domain Bacteria; phylum Omnitrophota; class Gorgyraeia; order Duberdicusellales; family 4484-171; genus JAHJHM01. The sequence goes on along the minus strand of JAHJHM010000043.1, from coordinate 1,108 downwards.
AAATAGGTCAGGAAAAATAGGAAGAGAATGAGGACAGGCATTAAAAAGTAAGATTAGTTAGGTGATATTAACTGGATATTTACAATGAGGATATTTAAAAAACCTCTCCGTTTTGCTTTCGAGAAAAAGAAAAAAGAAATCCCTGACGGGCTTTGGGGCAAATGTCCTAAGTGCTCACATCTAATCTTTAATAAGATTTTACGCGAACAGTTAAAGGTTTGCCCTAAGTGTAATTATCATTTTTCCCTTACTTGTTGGGAAAGAATAGAATTACTTACAGATAAGGATAGTTTTGTTGAACTTTATTCAGAGATGGAATCTTATGACTTGCTAAATTTTTCCGGGCCAAAGTCATATCATGATAAATTAAAAGAAAGTAAGCAAGAATCGGGTTTGATGGAGGCAGCGGTAGTAGGGAAAGCCAAGCTGGATGCAAAAAATATTGTTTTGGGAATTACTGATTTTCGGTTTATCATGGGCTCTATGGGGTCAGTGGTAGGAGAAAAAATCACCCGCATTATCGAGAAAGCTTTGGAGGAACAAAAACCGTTAATAATTATCTCGGCTTCAGGCGGAGGGGCGAGAATGTATGAGGGGATACTTAGCTTAATGCAGATGGCTAAAACATCAGGCGCTCTCGGCCGTTTAAAAAAAGAAAAGATTCCCTTTCTTTCTGTTCTTACTCATCCCACCATGGCAGGAGTCATGGCATCTTTCGCCGGGTTAGGAGACATAATTATTGCGAGCCAGGGGCTTTGATTGGATTTACCGGGCCACGAGTAATAAAGCAAACGATAAAACAGGATTTACCCAAAGGGTTTCAAACTTCTGAATTTAGCTTAGACCACGGCCTTATTGATATGGTTGTACACCGTAAAGAATTAAAAACAACATTGAGCCGACTGCTTGATTATTTGAGTTGATTTTAAAAGTGTTATTGTTATAATATTCTTTAAAGAAAGGAGAATATGTAAATAGTCAGTAAAGTACGTTTTATTGCAAAATGCAAATTGCAAAGTGAAAAATGCAAAATAAACTTAAAAGAAATAGAAGAAATAATAGAGATTATTGCAAAATTAGTAATTACGGCAAAGAAAAATAAATAATT